>JBHHZX010000145.1:0-9197 GCA_046758265.1 Phycisphaerae bacterium | reverse complement strand
TGTGCCACAGCACCGCCGAGTTGGAACAAAGCGATGACATTACGAAGGTAACGACCCCGAACACCGGCCGGTTGGCGTACAGGTCGATGTAGAAAGCGAAGCGCTCCCACGAAAACGCAGCACTATTCTGGGTAGGGAGCAGAAGCACAAACCAGTCGTCGTCGTAGAAGCCCAGCATAGAGGGCCTGGACGCGAAAGCCAGCAGCCACGCCAGGACGATGAAATGCCATCCACGCAGAAATGCGGGCCGCGCTGGCGTGCCGACACTGCTCACGCCCTACCTACCTTCTGAGACAGGGCCACCAGAGAGGTTCCGAGCGGCGCCCGGGTACACAAGAAGCGCTCGAGGTGCATCAACCCGCGTAGAAATCGGTCCGCCAACTTCGAGCCCGGCTGAAAGCCGAGGCGGATGATGTCGGCCGGTCGGCTCGTGTTGACCAACCACTTGCGCACCACCGCCACCGGTAGCAAAGTCAACCCCCAATAGGCGTGGCGAATGACCGAGAAGCCGGCCGCGTTCAATTGGTCTCGCAGCGCCGCGACGTCGTATCGTCTGATGTGTCCCGCGATTTCGTCATAGCGGCTGTACAGCCACTGCAGGGCCGGCACGTTGATGAGAAGCTGACCCTGGGGTGCCAAATGATACGACACCGACCGCAGAAAGCGCTCGGGATCAGGAATGTGCTCGAGCGTGTCGAGCAGGATCACGGCCTTGAAATAGCCTTTCCATTCGGGCCGGCGCTGATGAATGTCATAGAAATACAGCGTGCCCCGACCGGGTGGGGCTTTCCGCAGCGCGGCCCAATTGACGTCACAGCCATCGACGCGGTACCCGTAGTATTGTTCGATTTGCTCGCGCGCCGTGCCATTGCCACAGCCCACTTCAAGAATCGGCTCCTGCAGTCTGTCCCCACGGAGGATTTCCCGAATGGCTCTGAAACGCCATTGGAACCAGAAATGATCAGCGACCGCGAGAGCGTACCACTCATCGGCCATGTGAAACTCGGTCGGCGACGAGAGGAAAACGATCTTCTGATCAAGGCTTGGTGTGGGCTGTGCAGCCCTCAGACGTGTTCCCTCGACCTTCTCGCACGCGACTGCGGTGGGCACGCTCACGCGACTGGTCTCTCGGCAACGGAGCCGCCGCTGGCTACTGCTTCCACGGGTTGATCAACGATGAACCTGCTCCGGCTCTGGTCGCGGACCTCCTCCTCGACAGCGCTATGACCTTCTGCGTTCCGCGCCGACAACTGCTGCTCGCGGATGATATACAGCGGGCGGCCCTTGACCTCGTCGAAAATGCGCCCGACATACTCTCCCATTATGCCGAGCGTGAGAAGCTGGACGCCGCCCATGAACAGAATCGTAACCACGGTTGAGGTCCAGCCGAGCAGGGGAATGCCGAATACCAGCTTCTGTACGACCAGCCCGCATATGGCAACGAATGCCACGAAGGAAACGAGAAAGCCGAGTTTCGTCGCCGCGCGCAGGGGAGCAAACGAGAACGATATCAACCCGTCGTAGGCCAGCGCGAACAGTTTGGATAAAGTGTACTTCGAGGCCCCACCGGAGCGCGCATCGCGGTGATAGTAATAGGCAGTTTGTCTGAATCCGATCCAAGTGCGCAGCCCGCGAATGAAGTGGTTGTGTTCGGGCATGCGACGCATATGCTGGACAACGATCCGGTCCATCAAGCAGAAGTCGCCGGTGTCCAAGGGGATCCGCAGGTAAGCGACCGCACGCAGCAGGCGATAAAACGCGGCGTAAGCCCAGCGCCTCACAACATTCTCTTGGCGTGTCTGCCGGACGCAATAGACCACCTCATACCCCGAACGCCACTTCATGAGCAGCTCCGGGATAAGTTCAGGTGGGTCTTGTAAGTCTCCGTCCATGACGACGTAGACGTCGGCATCGAGTTCACGAAGTCCCGCCAGCACAGCGGTCTGATGCCCGAAGTTGCGGCTGAAACTCAGGTATCGGAAGCGTTGATCCTTCGCACAGAAACCCTTGATCTTGGCCAAGGACTGGTCGACGCTGCCATCATCTACCAGACACACGACGGCTGGCATATCCAAGGAGCACATCACCTGGCTCATGCGCTCATACAGTTGGTCTAGGATCTGATCTTCGTTGTAAATGGGAACAATGATACCAAGCGTGAGCATCACTCACCTGTAGGTGACGCGCGAAAGGAAACGAGCACACAAGAAAGAACATCACGCGCTGCACCCTCGTGTGCTTGGTACTGTAACCGATGGCCACATGTGGTCCCCGATACTGATTGCGTTCGCCGCGCTCGCCACAATGGCCACTGCCGAACTTCCCTCTCACACCGGTAGCGGCACGAACAAGCCAGGGGACACGTATGGCAGAGGTTCCCGGCAACTACCGGTTTCTGCAGTCCTGTCGACAAGCACCGCCCAATTCCGCGCGCGGTTGTGGGACAGCCAGATCGCGATTGGACGCCAGTGGACGATTCATCAGGTGCCGTGCCGAGATACGTTGCGCGACGCCGGGATTGGCAGGCTACGGAGAAAGGGAACTGTGGACTGCACAACGCGCGCGTCATGACAGGCTTGGCCACGTATTGACACATCTCCCGACAGGCTGGTCGACGCCAGCGCCGCTGCTCGCTGCCGGCGTCAACCGAACCAACACGGCTGTTGTCCAGGCGCTCTACCAGCATGTTTCCGCTTCGACGGGGAAAGAGCGTGCCATTACCCGACTTTCTCTGGTGAAGACCGGCAGGCCATCTTCGAGGATCGGCGTGTCCCGGGCGGCGCCGTCCGAATGACCGCACACCTGCCGGATCGCGCGCAGCGCTTGCGAAAGCCGAGCTGCCATGTGCTTCAGCCGCACTTCGACGAAATCTTCGAACTCGACGTCCGTCGGCCCTGAAACCACTGTGTCCGCAGTGCGCGGTGGGTCGACCGCAGCAGCCCTTGGGTTGAGCGGCGCCAGTACCGGCACGGATGGCAGCGTGGGCCACGCAATCGGCATAGATGAGGGCGCCGGCAGCGCCGCACACTCCTCCAACCGACCCACGAGCGTCACGCGCAACGCGTTGCTCACGTCGTCCATCGAGACGTAATCGCGTCCTTCGCCATAGGCCTCCAGCAACGCGTTGTCGCAGAGCTGATTGATCAGTGCCGGGTTACCCTGTCCCAGCCGCTCGATCTGGGCAATGGTCGCGTCGCTGAAGACGTATCTCGATTCCCCCCCGGCAGCGGCGGTCCGCGCGCGGATGTATCCTCTCGTCAGTTGGGGCGAGAGTCGTTCGAGCCGGCAAACGCGGAAGATACGCCCCTGCAGGCGGACGAGTTCGGGCAACGCCAACGTTTCGAGCAAACGCGGCAGCCCGAACAGCAACACGGTGACGGGCTTGGGATAGCGGAGCTCGTTGGAAAGCCACGCGATCACGTCGCGCCAGCCGTGAGCGGGCAGTTCGTCCGCACAGTCCACGACGAGCAAGGGGGGGGCGGGCAGGCAGCGCGCAACGTGCAGCTCTGCGCTGAGCGTCGTTTCTCCGGCCGGCGAGCCGCGGCCGTTCCGGCCAAATCGCCCGGCGGGATAAACGCTGACCCTTGTTTCGTTATCGGGCTGTCCGCAGCCGCAGGCCCAGAAAACAGGGGCTGCGGCGCCGGCTGAAGCAGCGACGATCCGGGCCATCAAGGTCTTGCCGTAGCCCGATTCTCCAACGACGACCGCGCAGCCTTTCCTGGCGAACACGACGTATTGAAGCGTCGCCAGGGCCTCCGCATGCGCGGGCGCGTCGTAGTAGAAATCCGCGTCGGGCGTGAGATCGAACGGCGGCTTGTAAAACCCAAAGTGCTCCCAGGCGTCCATAAGCGCTCCATAGGCTTTGCGGCACAATCGGAAACATCGGTTCAGGAAAGGGAGGGCTAAAACATTTCACCAGCCAACGAGTGTGTAAGAAATCAGAGGTTACCCATAACTCATTTCAAGCCGGGGGTCGATTCGTCGATAACTCCCCCAGCAGCACCGGATGGTGCAGAGACTGGCCACGGACGGCCTGGCATAGTATTCGGACGTGACAGCGATGAGTCACCGCTCCTCGCCGCGAGCCGCTCCGTCACCCACGGGGCTTAGTTTCTGCGCCTGTCGTCGGTCGCTGGCGGTCTGGGGCGGAAGCGCGTTGGCGATTCTGCTCGCCACCGGCTGCGCCCCTACGCACGGCCAGTTGGTCGCCTTCCTACGATCCAACGACGCCGCGGTCTCCACCGGCCACTACACCGTCAATCCCCCCGACGCCATCACCATACACGCTCCCGGAGCCGGTGAGATCGATGGCGTGATGCAGCAGGTGCGCCCCGACGGCAAAGTCTCACTGCGGTTGCTCGGGGAGGTGCAGGTCGCCGGTCTGACGACCCAAGAGATCGCGGAGAAACTCGAGGCGCAGTTGTCGCGGTATTACATTGAACCAGAGGTCGTCGTCGAGGTGAGCCAATATCGGAGCCAGCGTTATTACGTCTTCGGCGAGGTGGGCAGTCCGGGACCGAAGCCCTACACGGGTCGCGACACGCTGCTCACAGCGCTCGCCCAGGCCAGCCCGACGTTTCTCGCCTGGCGCTCGCAGATCCGCGTCGTGCGACCCGCGCCGGACGGGAAGTCGAGAAAGACGATCGTGGTCGACCTCGATGAGATGATTCGAGGCGGTGGGGCCGACCAGAACGTGCTGTTGCAGCCCGGCGACATCATCGAGGTTCCTCCGACGCCACTGGCGTGGCTTGGCCTGCGCGTACGTGAGTTACTTTATCCGGTGACCCCCGCGCTCAGAGCTTACGAGAGTCCCGCCGAAGCGCTCAGCACTACCGAGGAGTACGAAGCGTACCGAACGCGGGGCGACACTGATGATGGGTTGCGTAGACTGAGGAATAGGTAGGGCAAGGCACGTGAAATCACCGACCTAAGCGATGGCTGCGCACCACGACAAAGCACTTGATGACCTTCGCAGCGCCATGCACGCGTACGCACGGATCCTGCGCCGCCGCTGGCGTTGGGCGCTGGTAGCTGTGGGCATCATCAGCTCGATTGCCTTTTGGGGCAGCCAGTACCTCCCGCGTCAGTACAGCGCCGCGACGACCTTCGAGCGCCGCGACGACGCCGTGCTGCGAGATCTGATTCACTCCCGATCCCCGTACAGCTTCGATCAGCTCAAATCGAGCATGGTCCACGATATGACGGGTTCTCGGGCCATGGCAGAAGCGGCGATCGCCACCGACCTGCTTGCGGCCGACGCGATTGCATCGGACCAGGCCCTGACCAATGTCGAGCTTCGCCAGCTCGACGCGGCCCTGTCGGTCTATGACCTTGCCGCCTCGGTCCACCTGATCCATAGCTCGCCCAGTCTTGACACGATCGAACTGCGTTGCAGGGCGAACGATCCCGCGATCGCGCGCTGCTTCGTAGTGGGGCTGCGTGAGGGCTACATCGCGCGCACCCGCAAACGCATGACCGGGATTCTGTCCGGCGCGCGTGATTTCTTCACCAACGAAGCCGAGCGCTATCAGCGACAGGTCAATGAGGCCAACCGAAGACTCAAGGATCAGTTCGCCGAATTCCCGGGTGTCAACCCAAGAGATCCGACCAGCGCTGGAGCGCGACTCGAGGCCCTGCAGACGGAACGAATCCGTCTTGTGCGGCGTATGGCCGAGCTCGAAGCCCAAATCGAGGCCCGGGAGCGCTTTCTGACCTCGACCCCCCTGGTCCAACCGGCCGAGGCGAGGGCCGCTCCGGCCCCCATGCTCGCCGCGCCCCCCGTGCTGCCGAGCACAACTTCAGCCATCGACCAGGCCATCCAGAAAGTCGAACAGGAGCTCGCCGACGCCATCGTGGTCAGCCGCATGACCAACGAGCATCCGACGGTTAAAGCCCTGCGGCGCAAACTTGAAAGCCTGCGCGCCGCCCGCGAGGCGGCCCTGCATCCGGTGGCGGTCGCAACCGTTGGATCGTCGATCCCGCGTGATGCCGCCCAGCGACTGCGCAAAGAGGATCCGGTCCTCGCCGGCCAGCGGCTGCGTGTCGAACTCGAGCTGGATGCCCTGCGCGCTCAACGGGACATCGCTGCCGAACACCTGGAGAAAGCCGAAGCACGCGTTGAGAAGTTCGCAGCGCTGTACGAACGGCTGCTGCATGCCGGCGACGAAATGCAGCAGCTTGAGGACCAACTCGCACAGGACGTCGCAACGGCCGCCATCTGGCGGCAGCACTTGGCCCAGCTCACGCGTATTCTCGCTGCCGAAAGCGAACAGCGCGGCACCCAGTTCGCTTTGGTCGAAGAGCCAAAGGAGAGCACGCACGCAGTCAAACCGCAGGCCGCCGCGATCTTCATTGTTTCTCTAGGCTGCGGATTGGCGGCGGCGGCGCTGCTGGTGGCGTTGGCCGAGCTGCTGGACCGCACGTTCCGCTCGCCCGGCCAGGTCACGCGCTCGCTCGGTCTGCCGATTCTCGAATGCATCGGCGTAATCAACACGCCCCGCGTGCAGCGTGAGCGGCTTGTCGCGCGGCTGCTCTGGACGCCGGCACTGTGCCTTCTGATGAGTTCTCTGTTAGTGACGGCGTCGCTGGCGTACATCAGCCTCGAATACCCGAACTTTCATGGCCGGGCGATTGCGAAGCTGGACAGCGTTCTGGAAACCGTTGGCGCGCCGCCGACGTCACTGGCGCGCGTACCTAAGGAGTGAGGCCAGCGCATGGGCGCGATGCAGAAAGTCATGCAGAAGCTGCAGGCCAAGTCCCACGAGAACGGGGAGGGGACGGCGGCCTCGCCGGGCGCGGGCACCTCGGTGTCGGCCCAGGAGACAGCGGCGGCAGCGACTTCGCCCGACGCCAACCCCTCAGGCTTCGTCCCGGATCCGTCAGCAACACCGCAGTCCACGGGCGAGGTCAGCGACGATGGAACGAACAATTGGGACATGAACAAGCTTGACCAGGCCCTTGTTGCGTTTCATGACCGCTACTCGGCCGTAAGCGAGCAGTACCGTTCGCTGCGGGCGCGGCTGCTGAACATGAACCCGCAAAACGCGCACCAGGTGATCGCCATCACCAGCAGTCTGCCGCAGGAAGGAAAGAGCGTAACGACGCTGAACCTTGGGATGGTGATGGCCGAAGGCAACGAGCGTCAGGTGTTGATCGCCGACGCCGACTTCCGCCGGGCCTCGATCGCGCGAATGCTTGGAATCGACGCACAGCCGGGGCTGGCCGAGCTGATCCGCGGAGCCGCGCAGCTGTTGGACGTGCTTCGTCCGACGCCCCTTCCGAATCTCAAGGTCATCACCGCGGGCGCGACTGGCGACAAGAAATACGGAGAACTGATCGGCGCATCGGCCACCAGGGCCATTCTGGCCCAGTTGCGCGAAAGGTTTGACTATACTTTCCTCGACACCCCGCCGGTCAACACCGTCTCGGACCTCAGCATGCTTGCGCCGCACTGCGACGGGGCCATGCTCATGATCGAAATGCGACGCACATCCGAGCCGACTGTGCAAGAAGCCGTTCGCACGTTGCAGACCACCAACGTCAAGATCCTCGGATGTATTCTCTCGCGCTACGATAATCAGCGCAGCCACTATTATGAACGCTACTACAGTTACTACTACCGCGACGACTGATCCCTGCCGCCGTGAGGCCCCGGCGTCTGCCCTCACGATCCAACCACTCCACGAGGGACCGACGCGCCAGGCATGGGCCGGGTACGTGGCAAACGCAGCGGCCGGCAGTCTCTTTCATCATCCCGATTGGTGCGAAACCGTCGAATCCGTCTTCGATCACCACGCTCTGCACCGCATCGCCCTGCGGGACGACCGCGTCGTGGGCGTGCTGCCCCTGTTCGAGGTCCGCAACCTGCTGGCCGGAAAGCTGCTGGTCAGCGTTCCCTACGGGACTTACGGCGGCATGCTCGGTGACGACGAGCAGGTACGCGAGGCCCTGGCGTCAGAAGCCGTGCAACTCGCGGAAGAGCGCGGCGTGCGAGCGCTCGAGTTGCGTACGGCAAAGGCCGGTGTCGTCGGGCTGATCGACGACGAGCGCTACGCCGTCTTCGTCCGCCCCCTGCCATCATGCATCGAGGAGCTGGCCAGCTATCTGCCGCGCAAGGCGCGGGCGGCCGTCCGACAGGCTCAGCAGCGCGAAGGGCTCTCCGTCCAGCACGACACGGTGCTGCTGCGCACGGTGTGGCAGTTGTATGCGCGCAGCATGCGGCGACTGGCCTCGATCAATTATCCGTACCGTTTCTTCCAAGCGCTGGTGGAAAGGCTCGGAGCGCGTGCGTGGGTCACGATGTTGTGGAAGGCGAACCGGCCGGTCGCCGGCCTACTCAGCTTCGTGTTCCGCGACACCGTGTATCCGTATTTCGTGGGGGTGGACGAGCGTATACGCTGTACCGGGGCGACCAACCTGCTCTATTTTGCCGTGATGGAGCGTGCCGTGCGCGCCGGGCTGCGCCGGTTCGACTTCGGTCGCAGCCGCAAGGACAACAGCGGGGCGTTCAACTTCAAGCGCAATCAAGGGTTCGAGCCAGAAACGCTGGGCTACCAGCGCTACGTTCCGTCCGGGCGAAGGCCGCCCGACCTCACTCCGGACAATCCACGTTTTTCGCTCGCGCGGCGAGTATGGCCGCGATTGCCGCTGGCAGCGACGAAGACGTTGGGCGCCTGGCTGGCGAAATCGATACCGGGGTAGCAGCGTCGCCATGAAGATCCTGATGTTGACACCGCGCTTTCCCTACCCGCCGGACCGCGGTGACACGCTGCGCTCCTGGAGTGAGTTGGATTTCCTGACGCAAAGGCACGACGTATGGCTGGCCAGCGTAGACGAGCGGCAACCTGACGAGGACCGCCTGGCGGTGCTCCGACGGCGCTGTCGCGACATTGCCGTGTTTGTGCGTCCGGCGTCTTGGTCCCTTATCCGAGGCGCCTTCAGCCTTCTTGGCCGGCGCAGCCTGACGGAGGGCTTCTTCTACAGCGGGCGTCTGGCGCGATGCGTGCGGAAGTGGTCAGAACAGATCGGGTTCGACGCGGTTCTGACGTATTCTTCCGCGATGCTGCCGTACGCCGACCGGGTTTCCGCGACCCGCCGCGTGCTGGACATGGTGGACGTGGACAGTGCCAAGTGGCGGGTATGCGCCGCTCGCAGCCGATCGTTCCTGCGCAGGCTCTATGCGCTCGAGGCCAAGCGTC
>JBHHZX010000144.1:0-9205 GCA_046758265.1 Phycisphaerae bacterium | reverse complement strand
GCCGCCGCCTGCTCGAGTAGCTGGAAGACCTGCTCGTCCTGCGGGGGGGGCAGAATCTCGTCCAGCACCTCCGGTGTCAGCTTCGTCGGCGAAACCGACAGCAGTTGGTCGAGAATGCTCAGCGCGTCGCGCATCGAGCCGTTGGCTAGCCGGGCGACACGCCGAGCAACAGCGTCATCGGTCTCGGCACCCTCGTCTTTCGCGATTTCCACCAGCCGTCTGGCAATTTCGTCCGGTCCGATGTTGCGGAAGTTGAAGCGCTGGCAACGGCTTTGAATCGTGGCGGGTACCTTTTGCACTTCCGTCGTGGCGAGGACGAACTTGACGTGCTCCGGTGGCTCTTCCAGCGTCTTGAGCAGGGCATTGAACGCCCCGGTTGAGAGCATGTGCACCTCGTCGATGATGTAGACCTTGTAGCGCGAGCGGGCCGGCCGATACGCCGTGTTGCTGCGCAGCTCCCGGATGTTGTCCACGCCGGTGTTGCTGGCGGCGTCGATCTCGACCACGTCGATGTCCTGGCCCTCGGCGATCGTGAGACACGCGTTGCATTTGCAGCAGGGCCTGGTCGTCGGTTGCTCGCTTCTGAGGCAGTTGAGCGCCTTGGCGAGGATACGGGCCATGCTGGTCTTGCCGACGCCGCGGCTGCCCGTGAACAGATAGCCGTGGTGAATCCGCCCGACCTTGATGGCGTTCACCAGGGTGGTGGCGATCGGCACCTGGCCGATGACCTCATCGAAGGTGCGGCTACGATATCTGCGAGCTAGGACGGTGTACGCCACGGCGAAGAGTTCTCAGTTTTCAGTTATCAGTGCGCAGACCTCGGTGCCAACTCGTCGTTGTCAGCCAT
Source organism: Phycisphaerae bacterium (assembly GCA_046758265.1). GTDB lineage: Bacteria > Planctomycetota > Phycisphaerae > UBA1845 > Fen-1342 > JALSRY01. The sequence goes on along the minus strand of JBHHZX010000144.1, from coordinate 8,358 downwards.
TCGCTATTCGTCATCCGTTCGCTACCGCCAGTGTGCTGTCCCGCTTGGGGTGCGTTGTGTGTCGGCGGGCACGAACTGACAACTGAAAACTGATAACTGACAACTCCGCAAGAACGCCCGAGGCTCCGGCCAGGTTGACGATGCACGTGGGCCGCGCCGGGTGGGCTGCTGCCTTCCGACCCTGACCCGTTGTCCGACCGGCGCACTGCACCGGCCCGGCCTTCACCTCAGGCAACAGGCTATGCTAACGCGCAGGCGGCCAGCCTTCCAGTTGGCCTTCCACGCATCCGTGGGGGACATGCCGTCGTCGCTTCACACGTGCAGCGGCTCGGGCCTTCCACGCCGCCCGCCGAATCGTGCGAGCACCGGGCGGACGTGTTTACGCAGGAATTCACGCGTCTGCTGCGGGGCGAGGCCCACATACCGCTTCGCGTTGAGGATCTTCGACCAGCGAATGCCCGCGAACGCGGGGTCGGCTTTCAGTCGATCGATCAGGTCATTCGGCCGGGCGTGCTTTTTCACCTGCTCGCCGGCCTTCTGGGCATGTCGGCGAATGCGTTGGTGCAGCTCTTGCCGGTCGCCACCACGCTTGACGGCTTCCATCAGGATGTCTTCGGTGGCGATGAAAGGCAATTCGGCTTCGAGGTGGGCCTTGATTGTCTCGGGGTACGCGACGAGCCCATCAAATATGTTCTGCAGCAAGACGGCGAGCGCCTCAGCGGTGAGAAACGCCTCCGGGATCACCAGCCGCCTGTTGCTCGAATCGTCGAGTGTGCGCTCGAACATCTGGGCGGCGTGAGTCATCAATGGCGAGGTTGTCAGGCTGATCAGATAGCGTGCGAGCCCCGTCGCGCGCTCGCAGCGCATCGGGTTGCGCTTGTACGGCATCGCCGAGCTGCCGACCTGCTCTTTCTCGAATGGCTCGTCCATTTCCTTGAGCATCGCGAGCAGGCGGATGTCATTGCAGATCTTGTGCGTGCTCGTGGCGAAGGACGCGAGTTGAGTAAGGATTTCTACGTCGACCTTGCGTGAATACGTTTGTCCGCAGACCGCGTAACAGCCGTCGAAACCGAGCTTCTTGGCAAAGCTGCCTTCAAGTTCTCGCACTTTGCCGGCACTGCCGAGGAGCGCTAGAAACGACGCCTGTGTGCCGGTCGCGCCGCGCAGGCCGCGGCATTTCAACCCGTCTCGCAGCGTCTCGAAGCGTTCGAGATCGCCAACCAGCTCTTGCAGCCAGAGGCAGGCGCGCTTGCCCACGGTGGTCAGTTGCGCCGGCTGAAGATGCGTGAAGCCGAGCGTGGGCAGATCGGCATGCTCCTCGCAGAAACCAGCCAGCGTGCGCGCCGGCAGCGCGAGCCTCTCAAAGAGGAGATCCAGCGCCGAGCGCATCAGGATCAGATCGGCGTTGTCCACGACGTCCATGCTCGTCGCGCCCAGGTGGACGATCCCGCGCGCTTCCGGGGCGGCATCGCCAAAGGTGTGAATGTGCGCCATGACATCGTGGCGGAACCGCTTCTCGTAGCGGGCGACGGCTCGGAAATCGATGGCATCGACGACACGCTTCATCGCCCGGATCTGCAACGCTTTGATTGGCAAGCCGAGCTCGCGCTCCGCCTCGGCCAGCGCGACCCAGACGCGGCGCCAGGTCGAGCAGCGCTGCTGCGGGCTCCAGAGCGCGACCATCTCCCGCGAGGCGTAGCGCGTCACCAGCGGGTTTTGGTACGTGAGATGATCAGGGGCGCCCATTTGTTGCTGGGGCTTGTCGGCAGAGCGACGGTGGCGTCGGCGGGTATGTTGGGCTCGGGCGGTACGCATTTAGTCCTCCAGCGCCTCTTTCAAATCGACGGTCAAGTCTTCCTTGGACTCCAGTCCAACGTGTACGCGAACCAGCCGTTGCGGTTGGCCGCAGCGCTCGCTGAACGGCGGGCCGCCCAGAATCAGGCTTTCGAAGCCACCCCAGGCTGTAGCGAGCCTGAAGGACTTGGACCGGTTGAGGAAGCGGCGCGTAATGTCGTCGATCGGCGGGACGGTCGGGCCTTCGTTCATAGAGGCACCCCTTCGTGGCCGCAGTGTTGCGGCTCTGCACGCTGCCGGTCAAGCGGTAAGAGCCGCGGTCTGTTCCGTGAAGTAACTCACGTTCGGCAGCAGTTCGGCCGCACGGTGGAACACGATCTCGTTGAAGCCCATCCGCCGGTAGATATACCCCGCCTGCTGAATCCACGAGGGCTCGGCTTTGATGCGGGCGTGCTCCCGGCCCAGGTCGCGCCGTAAGCGCGGTAACGCGACGGGGATCGGGAAATCGGTGCCGAACACCAGCTTCGCGTGTAGGTCCTGTCGCCGGGCGGTCTTGCGCAGGAAGCCGACTTTGCCCCAGCTCGTCAGTGCCGAGATGTCGGCGTAGAGCGGGGCATCGGCAAACTCGCCCAGCAACGCGTCGACCAGCGCGGCGTGCGAGCGGCGTTCCCCCAAAGGGGTTACCGGCGTGGCCACGTGCGCGACGATCGTGATCGGCATGGTACCCTCCCGGCGCAGTCGCCGCAGCACGTCGAGCAGGGCGGCGACCGGCTGATACTCGGGGTGCTGCGTAGCGAGCGTGAATTCCTGGCTGTAGTGGACCAGGACGGGCAGGCCTAATCGGGCGCAGCAACGCAGCACGGCGAGCGTCCGCGGGTCAGCAACGTCGATGTTCTGATGCAGCGGAATCCACTTCAGCAGGCACGCCCCATGCTCGAAGACCTCCTCGACGCAGCCGACGGCGTTCTCGCGATACGGATGGACCGAGGCCCCGAACAGAAAACGCTCCGGACGTTGCCGACACGTGTCGTACACGAAGCTGTTGGAGGTGTAGATGTCGCTGCCGAACTGGTCGCGTTTCTCAGGCGGCGGCGGACGGTGTCCGTCATCGTCGTGATAGGCATCGAACGCGAGCAGGACAATTCGCTCGATCGGGCCGTCTGCGAAGAAATGGACCTCGTAGAACTTCGCCAGGATTTCGTCGAGCTCCGCGCCGGCCGCCAGACGCGGCGCGAAGCCGAAGAGGCGGTTTGTCAATCGCCACGTGGGACGTCGCAGGCAGCGTGGTGCGATACAGGAGTCGAGCGCGGCCCGGCCGTTCTCTTCGGCCGGCTCGAACGAGAAGCGTCTGCCCGCTTGTGCCACGCGGCGCGTGTACGTGCAATGGCAGTGGACGTCGATGATCATGGCCGATCCGCGTCGTTTACGTCGTCTGCGTCCCCCGTTTGATTCGAGGCTTCGGCGGCCTTCGCGTCGGCAGAGTCACGGGGCGGTCGCTGCGATTCCTCGGCTACCCACGCCGCCAGGTCGTCCGCCAGACTGACCGGCGCCGGGCCGCTCGCCCGCAGCGCTGGCGTCGCCCCCTGCGTTCGCGGGATGGATCTTCGCAGCAGAATCCAGATCACGATCAGCGCCGCCGTGGCTGCGGCTACCAGCCCCACGATCCAGTTCGAGGTCGAGCCCGTGCGAGTCCGAGCGGCCGACTGGGATACGAGTGTCGGGCCGTGCGCGACCAGCAGGGCTGACTGCCGGGCCTGGCGCGTCTGGCTGGGGTATTGTCGGATCATGACGAAATAGCCGGTAACGCGAATCGTGGCGCCGAGCGGGATGTCGCTCGCATCGCCGGTGAGGACCAGCGTACAGGCGATCGGCTGGTCGGGCCGCCACAGCTCCAGTTGCCAGACCGTACCGAGGTGACGGTATTCCTCTTGCTCAAAACGCCACGCCTTGTTTCGCCCGACGAACCCCTCGACCGTGACTGGCAGGCCGCGGAAATCGGCCGGGCGTTCGAGCAGCATGGTCCAGTCGCTGAGTGCGACCGGCCCGCGGGCGTGGCCGGGGGGGTTGTTTGTTGTCTTGAGGTATTCGAGCAGGGCGTAAAAGCCGGGTTGCGCGAAGTTGAACGAGAAATCTTCGGTTTGTTCCAGCGCGGCGTGCACCTCGTTCGGTAGTTCCCGCGACGGCTGCGAGCTCGCCCGCCAGCTTGTCTGTGCCGCCGCCCGCGACCCTGACAACGTTGCTGTCAGCAGCGCCAGCACGCCGTGAACCAAAAACGGCGCTTTGCGGTGTTTGAGGCACACACGAGCACCCGCACACGCTTGGCTACCCAGACCCTTGACCCCTTGAATCCTCGAATCCCGCAGTTAATAATCCCCGTCCTCGTCCCAGGGGTAAGCCGGCGCGGTGGTAGTGAGGGTGGCGGCGGCGGTGGGCGGCGGCTCGTCCCGCGGCTGGAGTTCGGCGGGTGCCGGCGCCATTCGCCAGTCCTCCCCCTCTTTGAACACCACGATTGCAACCTTGCGACGGGTTTCGCTCCGCCTGATCTGTTGCTGCGGGTTCAGTTCGACGCTGCTGACGACCCGGTAGACCGGAGGCGGTATCCGCGGAATGTCGATCAGCTCGATCGACTCGACCGTGACCGCTTCGGTCGCCTGATAAATCGCCTCAAAACGCTCACGACTCTCCGGGGTGTAAGCACGGCTGACCAGCCGGCGATAGCCGGCGTAGTCCCCAACGAGGCACGTGTTTAGAAACTCCTCGACAAACGCGCCCGCGTCGGGGTATGCGGCGCGGAGCCCTTCCGCGAAGTCGTATGTCGGAAGTCGTTGCTGTGGCCGCGCCGACGGTTCAGGTGCCTTCCCACCACTCTTGGCCGTGGAGCTCGCTTCGCCGTCGCAGCCAAGCAGCAGCCCGCCAACCAGTGCCGCGACGGCGCCACCCCACCGGTGGCCTCCGGCCCAGCGCGTGATTTGTCTCGCGAAGCTTGCGCTCATGATGTTGATGCTAACGCAAGTGCGCAGGATTGGCTAACCGCGCCGGGCGAAGCGGACGGCTTGTCGAAGCCAGGTGATCGCTTCTTCAGGCCCTTCGTCGAGTCCTTCGAAGTCGAAGAAATGGATCCCGGCTCTCGTTAGTTCCGACACCGCCCGGACGAGCTGCCCGGCTTCTTTCACCGCAGGCCGCCAAACCGCCAGTGTGAGTCCGTGGACCCTGTCCGAAAGGCGCATGGCCGCGCTCAGCGCGTCTTCGTCGGCAGTACGGAACGGCCGGCGGCTGCGGAGCAACAACGCGAATGTTTCTTCCCCCGGAAGCGGGCCGATCGATTCCCATGCCCCCGCATCGCTCACCAGGTATCTTCGGCAATCGCGCCGCGTTTCGGCCAGGCGTCGCAGCCACGCGTCTGAGTCATGCCGCTTGGCTTGTAGATACGCGTCGAGCACTTCGTCCTCCCGCACCGTAGCAGCCAGGCGGCTGTCTTGCGGCGGCACAAGCAGGCGCTTGACGTGTACCTGCACGCTGCGGGCCGCCTGGTCGGCGTCGGCTCCGGCCACGACGGCGACTTGCCGACATGCGGGGCAGAAGCAGATGTCCAACAGTTTCCGGGCGAGCGGCTGCCACTCCAGCGGCCGCGGTCCGGACCGGTCGATCGCCAGATCGGGCGCCCAGTCCACCAACTGGTACCCGCCCGGTGCGTAGCCGAGCAGGTCTTCAAGTGTCCCGTGCAGCAGCTCGCGCAAGTCCGGGTTCGACGTGCACGGGCCCGCGGGGCTGACCTCCTCACCCCAGGCGTTGCGTGTTCGCAGGTGTGGTTCGTGCTCCGCCAGGCTGGTCACCGCTCGCAGATCGACGCGGAAAATCACCGAGATGTTTCGTCCGGCCGCATACTCGCAGAGCTGCCTGAGGGTGTTCCGCTTTCCGAACCAGCGGGCCCCGCGTGGCCTTACCGAGCCGCCCGTGTAGCATGCCGGATTGGGGGGGAAGTGCCAGCCGCCCTCGGTGATGAAGGCATGGGGCGCGTGCGCAGGGCTGAGGCGAAACTGCTCTTGCCGGCCGGTAACGACCGGGAAGGTCAGGTGATCGAGGCCGACTTCGCCGATGACTTGGTCGAGCAGTTTGCCCGGGCCTTGGGGGTCGGTCCAAAGTGGGTAAACCATCCCAAAGTCGCCGCTCACTTTGCCGCAAGCTCCTGTCTTCGAGTTGCTGGGATGCGCGGCCGGCGCCCGCCGGCGCGAGGGTAGCCGATTCGCCGGAAGTCTGCTAGCATCGTGCGCGACTTGTCTTGGGAGACTGGCCGGTGCTGCCGAAGCCCGAAGAGTATACACGCTACTGTCCAGGTGAAGAGGCCACCCGCATCTCCGACGCTGTCTGTCTGGGCCGCCGGCGGGCCAATTACCGCAAGTGCCCGGGCTGTCAGTTCAACGACGACGAGCGCGGCACGCCCTCGTTCACGGCGACGCTGGTCGGGAAACGGTCCCGGCGCAGCGCCGCGGTGATCACTGAGAACAGCGCGCGAGCGATCGACAAGGTATTCAAGGCGTACGACGTACGCGCGACGGTGCCGGAACCGCTGAACGAGGACATCGCCTGGCGGATCGGCAACGCGACGGCCCAGTTCCTGCGGACCTCGCTCACCGGTTACGACCGCAGCGATCCCGAGATGAATAGGTTGATCGTCGGCCGCGACATGCGCACCTCCAGCCCGGCTTTGAACCGCGCGTTTATCGAGGGCGTCGCCGCCACCGGAACGCCCGTCATCGACGTCGGCATGGTCGACACGTCGCAGATTTACTTTGCGACCAACCACTTGAAGTGTTGCGGCGGCGTCCAGACCACCGCCAGCCACAACCCAGCAGACTACAACGGCTTCAAGATTTCCGGTCTCGCCGGTAAACCGATCGGCGTCGACTCGGGGCTGCGGGAGATCGCGCGGATCGCGGCGGCGATTTCGCACCACCGCGTGGACAAGATCGAGAACGTCCAGACGGTCGATCTTTCCGAGCCCTATCGAGCCCACCTCCACAAGTTCTTGCGCCAACCCCGGCCGTTGAAAGTGGTCATCGATGCGTCGAACGGGATGGCCGGCCGTTGGTTCCCGATTCTGTTCGACGGCGTGTCGAACCTCGAGGTGGTCCGGCTCAACTTCGAGCACGACGGCCGGTTTGTCCATCCCCCGAACCCGCTGGTGCCCGCGAACCTGGACCAACTCCGCCACGCCCTCCGCGAGCACGGGGCCGATTTCGGCGCTTGCTTCGACGGCGACGCGGACCGCTGCATGTTTGTGGACGAGCACGCCAAGATCATCGGTTGCGACCTTGTGACGGCGCTGCTGGCTGGGCAGTACCTCCGCGACGAGCCCGGTGCCACCGTGGTCTACGATTTGCGCTCCAGCCGCATCGTGCCGGAAACGGTGAAGCAGCTCGGCGGCGTGCCCAAACGCCAACGTGTCGGCCATGCGAACATGAAGCGGGCCATGGCCGAGGCCGACGCGGTTTTCGGCGGTGAGCTGAGTGGGCACTTCTATTTCCGCGACTTCTGGTATTGCGATTCGGGGATGCTGGCATTCGTCGCGATCCTGAACCTGCTGACGCGTACCGGCCAGTCGCTCTCCTCGCTGCTGCAACCGCTCGGGAGATACTCCTCCAGCGGCGAGCGCAACTTCGTCAACGACGACAAGGAGGGCACGTTCAAACGCATCGACGAGAAACACCGGGATGCGGAGATCGATCATCTCGACGGCGTGACCGTGCAGTATGAAAATTGGTGGTTCAACGTGCGGGCCTCCAACACCGAGCCGTTGTTGCGTCTGAATCTCGAGGCCGAAACCGAAGAGATGGTCAACGAAAAGCTGGCCGAGCTTGCCCCGCTGCTGGGCGAGCCCGCCGTGGGGCACTGATGCCTGTTCGGCGCGGTGGGGCCGATAACCCTTTATGTGACAAGGGCTTATGAGCGCGGCGAAAGGCCGGTGCTACGGCTGGGCGTCCGCGCAAAAAAGGCGGTGGGCCGAAGCCCGCCGCCCATACCGTGCCGTGCCCTGGGAACGATTTTACAGGATTTTTTTACCCAACGAAGCCGATAGCACGTATACTGATGATACGACAGCCAGCATAAGCACCTGGCGCTGCACGGCAGCGTCCAGATATCAGCTCCTGGAGGTTGCACGCAACCTCCAGTTTTTTTATCCTGCGACCTATGGATCGCGTCTGCATCTTCATTGATGGCAGCAACTTCTATCACGCTCTCAAGGATGCCGAGTTTCCCGTAAGCGTCGATTTTGCCAAACTCAGCACAAGGCTCGTAGGCCCGGAGCGTCGCCATGTTCACACCTACTATTACAACTCGCCACTGATTCGCCCGCGGCGAGATGACCCGCAGTTTGAGCAGCGAGATAAACGGTGCCGGGATCAACAGAGGTTCTTCAACGCGTTACGCTTTATCCCGAATTTGACCTTCAAGCCCGGACGTTTTCAGCGCCTCCCTGACGGCAGTCAAGTCGAGAAGGGCGTCGATGTAATGCTCGCCATCGACATGCTTACGCTTGCCTTCAAAGATCGTTACGACGTGGCC
>JBHHZX010000143.1:0-9212 GCA_046758265.1 Phycisphaerae bacterium | reverse complement strand
GGATTCATGATGCCGGTCGTGGTCTCGCAGTGCACGATCGCGACGGCGGTGATGCGCGGATCCCCACTCAGTGTCTTGTCTACGTCCGCCGGGTCGGGCGCCGTGTCCTCGTTGTACTTCAGCACCACGTGGTCGAGGCGGTGGACGATCGCAATCTTCGCCATGCGGTCGCCGTAGGCGCCGTTAACGATGATCAGCCACTTGCCGTCGTGGGGAACGGCGCAGGTCATGACGGCTTCGATGCCGAACGTCCCGCTGCCCTGCAGCGGAATGGCCTCGAGACCGTCTTCCTGCGACACGCCAGCCACCTCCAGCAGTTTCCGACGCACGCGCCGAACCACAGCGATGAACTCATGATCGCGCGAGCCCAGATCGCGTAGCATCACCTGCTTGACTGTCATGCTGGTCGTCAATGGCCCCGGCGTGAAAAGCGGCTTGTCCGCTGCGGGAGGAATATGGGGTCCGATGCTCATCGCGGTTCAACCGTTGTGCTGCTCTATGCTTCTACTTCGGTGACCTTCTCGTGGATATGGATCTCACGCTTCGCTAGCTCCGCAAAAACGTCCGCCGGCTTGAAGACCTTTTCAGGGATCAGCACGCCTGTGCCGGAAGCTTTGCCCTCGGCGATGAGCTTCACGCCGATTGCCATGGGGATTCCCACGTTTCGGGTGTAGGCGCGCAGGCCCGCCCATTTCGGGACCGAGCCGTCCGAGGGCGGGTGTGTATGCGTCAAGACGTGCCGCATCATTCTGCCAGTCCGTGTGCCGACGACCTCCACGTGCAGCGCGTAGCCGTACAACTCGGTTGTCGTGCCCTGCTCGGAGTTGATCAGGTACTCAGCGATGGCGTCGAGCGCGCCAACCTGTTGGTCGCCGAGCGTGACTTTGGGGTTCCGGAGGATGCCCCAGTCGTACAGCGCCCGGATCAACTGCATGTTCTTTGGCGGCCACGTGCCGCGAACCTCGATCAGCCGCACGCCCTTGCCCTCGAGATACTCGGCGAGCGTCTTCGTTTCGCTGTGGGGGATGATGTACTGCGGGTGTGTGCCGTACGGTTTGGGCAGCTCGATGTCGCGCGGCCGGGCGAACGGCGGCACTTGCTTGAACTCGCCATCCTCGAAGACTGCGCGTCCGGGCAGGTCGGGGTCGTACTCGTACGTCGTCGTCTCGGTGATGGATCGCGAAAAGGCGATCGGGCGGAACGCGCCGTGGCTGACCCGCACCGACTCGACGGTATCCATCTGGTCGGCCGCGTGCACCGCCAGCATGTTCGTCGTGCCCGGCGTCATACCGAAACCGGGGACGTGCACCTTCCCGCTGGCCCGGAACTGCTCGTCGTACTTGTATTCCTCGCCGAAGCCGTTGAGGTTGATCCCGTGGCAGCCGGCCCTGGCGATACAGCGCGTGGAGCAATCGTTCAGCGAGATCGTCGTCCCATCCATGACGATGTCGTAGCCGCGCATCTTGGCGACGGCCTTGTCCTCCTCCAGGACATTGACCGGCACGAAGTCGACGCGCGGATCATCAAGCCACGCGCACACTTCCTGGCCGGCGTTCTCGTCGCAGTCGGCTACGGTGATCTTCTGGAAACTCGTAAACTGCACGAGATCGAGGATCGCCTCGCGGCAGATCCGCCCCGCGCCGCCAAGACAGAAAATCTTCATCGTCGAGCTCTTCTCTCGTTGGAGTGTCAGTATTGTCTGAAAAACCAAGGCACGCCCGGGGCGTGCCGCCGAAACTCACGGCTTCTCACCGCGCGCCAGTCTTTGGTTGATGTCTTCGATCACCGGCTCGATGTCGGCCACGCTGTCGATGACGTAGTGGGCTCCCGCCTTGCGGAGGATCTCACGCGTCTTCGCCAGGCGCCGCTGGATCTCCTCGTCCGGCATCCTCTCGGCCTCTTCGAGGCTATTGATGTTCATGTAGTTGCTGTAGCGAGTCACGCCGACACCCCAGCAGCCGGCCTCGAGCGCCTCGCCCACGCCGGAAATCGTGTCGTCTACCTTCACCACCGACTGGATCGGGTGCGCGTCCATCAGGTCGAGGTTGCGGTAGACCATGAACGGTTTGGGCCGGGCGCCGTGCTCGACCTCGTCGCCGGCGACCGACGCGTCGAGCACGTAGCCCTGCTTCTTCGCGTCCTCCTCGAGGATGTCCACCATGCTGCGGACGAAGCCGGTCGAGCTGCCGATCTTGAGGCCCTGGGCCTGGAGCCGCTGCGTCACCTCCGCCACGCCGGGGATGAGCTTCGTGTACTTGCGCAGGCACTCGAGCTGCATCGGCACGAAGTCCTCGAACATCCGGTCCACGTCGCTCTGGTCCGGGTAGCGTCCGTGCGCGCTCCTCCACCGCGCGCGGATCTCCGGGACCTCGGTCAGGGCCTTGATGTGCAGGTCCTTGCGCAGGCCCATCGGCCCGCGGGCCTCCTCCATGGTGATCTCGACGCCCTGCTTCTTGAAGACCTTGACGAACACCACCGCCGGCGCGATCACGTACGCGTCGGCCGTCGTCCCGCTCCAATCGAGGATCAACGCCCTAACCTTGCCGCGGTACTGCCGGCAGTACACGTAGTCGCCCTGGAAACTCATCGGTTCGGTGCTCCTTGGGTCGGCGGTTCGCTTACTCTTCGGGCCAGTAGCGTTCCGTGACGATCTTGGGTTCTGTGAAGAAGCCGATGACAGCCTTGCCCTGGGCCTTGATGTCCGCGTGCTGCGAGTCCTTCATGCCTCCGAAGGGCAGATAGGCAACGGGCGCGGGGATGCCAACATTCACACCGATCATCCCGCACCGCGTCTCAAGTTTGAACCGGCGGGCCCAATAGCCGCTCTGCGTGTAGATCGAGGCGCCGTTGCCGTACTGATGATCGTTGATGATCTGAATTGCCTCATCGAGCGAATGGACCTTGAGAATGATCACCACGGGCCCGAAGATCTCCGTCTGGTGAATCTCCATCCCCGGCCGCACCTCCGTGAAAACCGTCGGCCCTACAAAATGACCGTTTTCGCAGCCAGGCACCTTCGCGTCACGGCCGTCCAGCGCCGGCGTCGCGCCCTCGTTGATGCCCGTTTCGATCATCTGGTGGATGAATTCCTTCGCCCTGGCGGAGATGACCGGCCCGAGCACCATCGATTCGTCGGCGACCGCCGGGTCCAGCGGGTCGGCGATGACGACCTCCTTCGACGCCGCGATGAATCGCTCACACACCGTGCGGTAGGTCTCATCTCCGACCGCGACGATCGCGCTCGACGCCATGCAACGCTGACCGGCACAGCCGTAGCACGAGGTGACCATGTTCCGTACGGCCTCGTCCAGCTTGGCGTCGGGCATGACCACCAGGTGGTTCTTGGCCGACCCCATCGCCTGGCAGCGCTTGTTCTGGGCCGCGCAGCGCTCGGCCACGGTCCGGCAGGTGCGGCTGTTGCCAACGAGCGAGATGCCCGCGATCCGCGGATGATCCACGAGCGCCGCGGCCGCCTCCTTGTCGCCATTGACCAGGTTGAACACACCCGCCGGCAGGTCGGTTTGGTCGATCAATTCGGCCACACGCTGGAACGTCAACGGTGTCTGCTCCGACGGCTTGACGATGTACGTGTTGCCCGCCGCGATGGCGTAGGGCATGAACCAGAACGGTACCATGCCCGGGAAGTTGAACGGTGCGATCATGGCGAAGATGCCGATCGGCAGCCGGAGGATCTCCCCGTCGATTCCGTAGGAAGCGCCGACGAGTTTGTCACTCTGCTGCAGGACCGGCATGCCGCAGGCGACCTCGCAGTTCTCGAAGGCGCGTTTCATCTCGGCGCGGGCATCGGCCAGGCTTTTGCCGTTCTCCTCGCTGATCGAGCGGGCCAGCTCTTCCTCGTCCTCGCGCAGCAGCCGGACCAGTTGGAAAATGGGCTGGACACGTCGCGCGACGGGCGTCCGGCTCCATTCGGCGTAGGCCTGCTCCGCGGCCTGGATGGCCTGGTCGACCTGTTCGCGTCCACACAACGGCGTCCGGCCGATCACCGCGCCCGTGCTAGGGTTTTCGACGTCGAGCCACTTCACGCCGGTCGGTTCCGCCCATTGACCATTGATGTAGTTTCTTACGTTTCTCACGGGTTTGGGGTCGCCCATCTTGTCGGTCGCGCTCGTGTGCATGTTACTGACAAAGCGCGACAGAATCTAATACGGCCTTCTTTGTATATCCGGAGTATTTCGCGCGTAGTGAACAGAGCCGGCGTGTCCGCACGCCGGTGGTGTTTCCGGGCCGAAGACGGCCCGGCTCGGCTTGAGGATCGGGCTATGGGCAGCCCGCCTCTACTTCCTGCGGCGCGCGGCACGTCTCAATGCGCGATGTGGTAGTGCGCCTCCCCCACACCCGGCGCCTGCCGGCGCGCGCTACTGGAACGGTACGCCCGCGCCCACGAGGGTTCTCTCGATGCCCCTCACGAATTCGAGGTACGCGTCGCGGGGGGCCCCCGTCTCCTCGTCGCAGCACTCGGCGTACGATTTTCCGACAGACGCGGTAGGCAGGCCGTCTTCGTACAGCGGAAGCACACGCAAAACAACTTCGTTCGCTTCCGACCGCGTCATGCCCGTGCACCCGAGGGCCATCCGTGTGGTGGTCCACATCTCCAGCGGCGTGACGTGATCGGTCGCAACGGCCTTCGCGGGGTGCGGCGTCTGAATCGACACTCCCGAAGCGACGGCGGCCGCGATGAAAGCGCCGCTCTCGTAGTAGAATGATTCGGTCCACGGTCCGCCGCAGGCATACGCCAGTGCCAGCGTCGGCAGATTCGTGTTGCGCGCAATCGCCTGACCGCTCAGGGCCGTGGCCCAGATCATGTCTCGAGTCGTCCCGCAACTTAGATGAATGTGAATCGGTAGCGTCAGGTAGATGTCGCACCGATAGACCAGCAGGCCGAAGAGTGCGTACGCCGTGTTGAGAATCGCGAGACCTTCCGGACCGCCTGCGAAGCCACCGAGCATCGGGGCGCTGGCCGTCATCAGGTTGGTCTTGGATGCCTGACAGTAGGCGGCCTTGGCCAACTCCTCGGCATTGACCTTGAACTCCGGCAGCGTGTCTACGATGACGGCGTCGCCCGGCCCCAGACTGGTCGGACAACCCGCAGCGGCAATCGTGCCGAGCGCGCTGCTCGCCGTGGCGATGCCGTTCAGGATCGCCAGCCCTTCGCGGCCCGCCAGGCGACAGGCGCGGCGGGCTACCTCAATCGAACGGAGCGCCCCCAGAATCTCCGACGGCTCGCCGGGGCGGATCGCGCGGCCGTCGATCTTGTCCAGGGCGTTGACGCTCATGGAGTCGGCGGTCTCGATCGAAGCGTTCCCGCGCACGATTTGCTCGGCGAGCCGCTCGCTCGATGCGACGATTCCCGAACCCACATGACACCAGGGCCGCGTGTTGCCGTCCGGCTTGCGCGGGCGAAGCGTCCGAGCCTCCGCGCCCGACCCGAGCCGAACTTCGCCGGGATGATCCGCGGCCGCGGCGAGCACCTCGTTGCGCGTAAAACGCGCGACCCGCCCCGCGTCCTGGAAGTAGACGCCGGACGCAGCAATGAACTCAACCGCGGCGTCGAACACGCGGTCAGCCAGTGCGTCATCCGCGGGAACCGGCTCCGCCGCGTCGTAGCGCAGCTCGAACTCTTCGATCAGGCGCTTCATATTCCGGTAGACATGGTTGAGGTCGAAGTCCCTTTGGTTGACGCGCTCACCGCGATTTCCGCGCTCGCATGTCTCGAGAAACTCAATCATGTCCCAACCTCAAACGATCCATGTGCAACCTCAGACTATCCCTGTGGCACCGGCGTCCCGCCGGTGAAAACACGCTCGATTATCACGCCAGCATCCAGGTCGCTGCAACCGGCGTTTCCCAAACGTAGCGTCGGGTCTCCGTGCCCGACGTAGAATCTCGATAAGCTTTCGCACGCCGAGGTCGGCCGCAGGGGGCCGACGCTACATTCCCTGCCGTCGCCGGGTGCCACTGGCAGCTCGCCAGCCAGTGCTATTCGAAGCATCGGACGGGGCACCCGCGGACATCGCGGCGATCTCCGCAGCCTCGCGGGCGGCTTGGGCCAGTGCGCGTTGCACGAAGATCAGTAACACGAGTCCAGCAATGACAAACCCGATCATCGCGCGCCCGCCGACGCTAGATAAGTACCACGCCACGGTGAAGGGGAGCCCGATCGGGGGCTGGATCGGGACGGCCATCACGGCCGGCGCCGGCATCCTCGTCAGGGGCGTTGTCACCATCGGAATGACGACGAAAACGGTCGTCCAGGTGTACCCCGCGAGCAGCGCCGCGCCTGAGACCAGGCTACCCCAAAACGCGATTCGGCAAAAACGCGCCAGCCCGGGTCGCGGAACCCGCCTCATGAGCCCGCCGAGGTGACACAGCAACGCCAAGGGCGTCACCGTGAGAGCCGTTACGGCGGTCATGTGGCTGGCGACCACCAGAGCCGTGAACGAGGGCGTAAACAACGGTGCGGGCGGGGGCGCAGAAGCGATCGCATTGCCTTGGTACAACTTCGTCAGCAAACCGAGCACGAGTGGGAGTGGCAACAGGATTGTACAAAGGCGCAACACGCGGCGGGCGGTCAGGCCTTCGGCCCAAGGTGGAGGCAGCGGGTTCGGCTTCGTAACGGTCCACAACGCGATCATCACTAGGGCCATGATCCCCGCTGCGAAAACGACCTGGTCGAGGCCAGCGAACAGCCTAAAGGACGGCGAAATGACCCCGGTCGGTGCCTTGAACGGGAGCAACCCCTGCATGGGCGTCAGAACAACCGCCTTGCCGATCGCGAAAACCCCGGCGGGGATCGTGAGCAAGAGCACGCCGCGGGCCAGTTGCTGCACCCAAGCAGGCGGGGCGAAGCGCAGGAACCGGGCGCCGGTCGATGACCGGACCGGGCACGCGCATTCCGGACAGATTCCGTCCACGGAGAGGGTACGCAAGTTATAGCCGCACTTGCCACATGGCAGATCGACCGCGACGTGGCGGTCGTCGTCGAGAGGGAGCGGCGGGTTGTCGGCACTCGGCGGTGTCATCAGGGATTGATCAGATACAGGCGAATGGCTGCGATCCTTTCACCTAAAGGTAACTCGAGCGCCTTCCGGGCCGGTTCACATTTGTTGTCAAGACGAATGCCATAGCCCAAACCTGCGCGGGATGTCAGTATTTGCAGCATGATTCGCCACGTTTGGCGATCGTGACGATCACGAAAGAATTCGCGTTCGGTCCGGGTCGTAGAGCGGCCGGTCATGCCGCACCGCCGGTACGATTTCGCAAAACGCTTCGATCTGAAAGTCGGTTTCCTCGGCTTCTTCGATCGGCACATAGCCGTACACGATCGGTTTGCCGATGGTGTAGCCGAAATTGCCGCTGGTGGTGACGCCGAGAACTTTGCCGTTGCGCAAGATGGCCTCGCCGCCGAAGACGGAAGCGGGCTTTTCGAGGGTGAAGGTGCACATCTTGCGGGTGACGCCTTCCGCCTTTATGCGTTCGAGCGCCTCGCGGCCAAGAAAGTCGCCCTTCTTCTTGAGGTGCACGCGGAAGCCCAGGCCGGCCTCGTAGGGGTTGTAATCGGGGGTGATGTCGGTGCTCCAATACAGATAGCCCTTTTCCATCCGCAGGCTGTCTATGGCACGGTAACCGGCGTTGGCGATGCCGAATTCCTGCCCGGCCTCCCAGAGCAGTTCGTACACATGGGCAGCGAATTCGGCGGGCACGTGCAGCTCCCAACCGAGCTCGCCGACGTACGTGAGCCGGATGGCGCGCACGCGGGCGGCGCCGATATGAATCTCCTTGAACGTATAGAACTTCAGGCCTTCGTGGCTGACATCGTCGTCGCACACCTTTTCCAGCACCTGGCGTGCGAACGGGCCGCTTAGGTTGATGACGGCGCGGGAGGCGGTGACATCGTCGAAATAGACCGAACCGTCGGTCGGCAGGTGGGTGCGGATCCAGTCTCCATCGTGTGTCCCGAATGAACTGCCGGTGATGATGTAGAAGCGATCTTCAGCGAGTCGCGAGATGGTGAGATCGGCCTCGATGCCGCCGCGTTCGTTGCAGAGCTGGGTGTAGACGGTGCTGCCGACGGGCCGGTCGAGATTGGAATCGGCCAGCCACTGTAGGCATTCGAGGGCGCGCCGCCCTTTGACCTCGAACTTGGCGAATGATGTCTGATCGATCAGGGCCACGCGTTCGCGCAGGGCGCGATGCTCCTCGCCGACGTGTTCGAACCAGTTGGGCCGGCCGAAGGACGGTCTGTCGACCGGCTCGACGCCCGCCGGGGCGAACCAGTTGGGGCGTTCCCAACCCGCCTTGGATCCGTAGACGGCGCCCTGGTCTTTGAGGATGTAGTACAGCGGGCTGCGGCGCAGGCCGCGCATGCTCTGGTGTTCGTCGCCGGGCGGCTTGAGCCGGTAGTGCTTGCCGTACAGTTCGACGGCGCGCGGATACATGAAGAAGCGGGTGTTGTGGTGATCGTCAAAGCGGCGGACGTCGAGCGGCCAGAGGTCGAGGCTTGGTGCGCCGTTGATGATCCACTCGGCCATCATCTGCCCGGCGCCGCCGGCCGCGGCGATGCCGTAGAGGAAGCCCGAGGCGACGTAATAGTTGTCCAGCTCCGGCGCTTTGCCCATGACGAAGTCGCCGTCGGTGGAGTATGGGATCGGACCGTTGATCAGATCGCGGATGCCGACCTCGTTGAGGATGGGCGTTCGTTTGGCGGCCCTGACGGCCAGTTGTTCGAAGCGATCGAAGTCGCCGGGCAACAGTTTCTGGGCAAAGTCCTTGCGAATCCCCTTCTCACCGAAGGGAATGGTGTTGGGCTCGTAGCCGCCGACAGCCAACCCGTCGATGTCGGCTTTGTAATACACAAGCTGATCCGGATCGCGCATGGTAGGCATGTCGCGCGGTAGATCGGGAATGGGTTCCGTGACGAGGAACTGATGCTCGAGCGCGCAGGCCGGGATGCGAACGCCCGCCAGCGCGCCCAGCTCGCGCGCCCACATGCCCGCGGCGTTGACCAGGATCTCACAACGGTACCGGCCGTTGTCAGTCACAACTTCGATGGCGCGCCGGCCCTTGACAATGATGTCGACGACGCGCGTGCCTTCGATGATTTTGGCGCCGCACATTCTGGCGCCTTTGGCGATTGCCTGCGTGAGGCTGCTGGGGTCTACCAGCCCATCACTCGGCAGGTACACGGCGCCGAG
>JBHHZX010000142.1:0-9225 GCA_046758265.1 Phycisphaerae bacterium | reverse complement strand
CTGCACTACCGGCACGCCGAACGACAGATTCGGCACGAAGCGGCCGTCCATAATGTCGAGGTGCAGCAGGTCGGCACCGGCCGCCTCAACCAGTGCGATCTGCTCTCCCAGCCGCGCGAAGTCGGCACTGAGCAGTGAAGGTGCGATTCGAATTGGCTGGTCCGCACGCATGAGCGGATGTTACACCTCGTCGATGACTTCGAGCGGCTCGAACCGCTTTCCTTCGAGAAACTTCAGCGAAGCACCGCCGCCCGTGCTGACGTGCGTCATTCGATCCGCCAGATTAGCCTGTTCGACCGCCGCCGCAGTGTCCCCGCCACCGATGACCGTGACGGCTCCGCGGTCGGTGGCTTCGGCAATGGTCCTCGCCAGGGCAAACGTGCCGGCGTTGAACGGTTCGATCTCGAAGGCTCCCACAGGGCCGTTCCAGACGATCGTGCCGGCCTCGCGCAGGCGTTCGGTGAAGTCCCCAAGCGTGCGCGGGCCGATGTCGAGCCCCATCAACTCGGGCGGCAATTCGCCATCGACGATCGTCGCCTTCACGCCCTCCTTCAACTCGGTGGCCGCGACGGAATCCACCGGCAGATGGAGCTTGTCGCCGGCAGCAGCCAGGAGCTCCTTGGCCAGGTCGAGCTGGTCGTGTTCGCAGAGGCTCTTGCCGATGCTGCGATCCTGGGCCGCCCAGAACGTGTAGGTCATCGCCCCGCCGATCAGAATGTGGTCCACCCGCTGCAGCAAGTTTTTGATCACGCCGATCTTATCGCTGACCTTGGCCCCGCCCAGCACTGCGACAAAGGGCCGCTTTGGCGACTCGAGCGCCTGGCCGAGGTATCGCAGCTCCTTTTCGACCAGGAACCCGGTCACCCGGCCGCCGGGCGCCACGAGCTGCGGCACGTCGTACATGCTCACGTGCTTACGATGGCAGGTGCCGAAGGCGTCGTTGACGTACACATCGGCATGGGCAGCGAGACTCCGCGCGAACGCCTCGCGCATCTCCTCTTGCGCGGGTGTCAGCTTGCCGCTAAGGTTCTCCTTGGCCTTGTCGATCACGGTCTCGGCCTGGTCGAACCGCAGGTTCTCGAGCAGCAACACCTCGCCGTCCTCGAGCCCGGACGAGGCCGCCAGGGCCTCCGGGCCTATGCAGTGCTCGACGAACTTACACGGCCGCTTCGTCAGCTCGCTGATGCGATTGGCGACGGGCCGCAGCGAGAGCCGCTTGTCCGCCTGCGGGTCGCCTTTGGGCCGGCCGAGATGACTCATCAGAATCGCCCGGCCGCCGCCCGCCACCACATGCTCGAGCGTGGGCAGGAACTTGCGGATGCGGGTGTCGTCGGTGATGTTCTGCCGGCTGTCGAGGGGGACGTTGAGATCGGCGCGGATCAGGACGCGCAGGCCCTTCACCGCCAGGTCGCGCACCGATTTCTTGGGCGCCTCAATCACCTATCTGTCCCCTTTTTCAACGGACTCCTATGGGTAACGCAACAAAGCCCATCGCAGAGGATGGGCCTGTTGAAGCCATCATGGTACGTGCTTGAGCGGCTAAATCAATCCGTCTTGCCGCGCCATCAACTTGATCAGATCGTTCACCCGGCACGAATAGCCCCACTCGTTGTCGTACCACGCGACGAGCTTGAAAAAGCGTGAATTCAGCTCAATGCCCGCCCTGGAGTCGTAAACCGATGATAACGGGCAGGTTACGAAATCAGAGCTGACCACCAGCTCGTCGGTGTAGCCCAGGATGCCGTTCATGCGGCCTTCCGACGCCGCCTTCATCGCTTTGTTTATCGCTGCCAGTGACGTTTCCTTTTCGGTCCGCACCGTCAGGTCCACGACGGACACGTCGGGCGTGGGTACCCGAAACGCCATTCCGGTGAGCTTGCCCTTCAGTTCGGGGATGCAGAGCGTAACCGCTTTCGCCGCCCCGGTGCTCGCCGGAATAATGTTCTGAAACGCCCCGCGGCCCCCACGCCAGTCCTTCTTCGATGGCCCGTCCACGGTTGGCTGCGTTGCCGTCATCGAGTGGATCGTGCTCATCAGCCCCTCAACAATGCCGAACTCGTCGTTGACCACCTTGGCGACCGGAGCCAGACAGTTGGTGGTGCAACTGGCGTTGGAGACGATCGTATCGCTGCTCTTGTTGTAGGTTTCTTCGTTTACGCCCATCACGAACGTCGGGATGTCCGCGCTCTTGGCTGGAGCGGAGATGATGACGCGCTTGGCGCCGGCTTCCAGGTGCTTGCTGCTGCCCTCGCGCGTCACGAACAGGCCCGTAGACTCGACCACGTAGTCCACCTTGAGGTCTTCCCACGGGAGCGCGGCCGGATCACGCTCGCTGAAGCACCGGATCTCCCGCCCATCAACCTGGATCGACCCCTCGGTTCCGCGGATTTCCCCTTCGTAGTTCCCGTGCGTCGAGTCGTATTTGAGGAGGTAGCCGAGTGCGTCGGCGGGCACCAGGTCGTTGACCGCCATGAATTCGATGTCCGTATCTTCGATCGCCGATCGGAGAACCAACCGGCCGATTCGTCCAAACCCGTTGATCCCAACGCGAACCGCCATGGCGCCGCTCCTTACTCAGTGCGGGGGACAGTCTGATTCCTGTCGCGCGAGGCGCTTGCCGGCGTCCCCGAGCGGGTAGCTTCCGGGCCGAATGCAAGCCTGTCAAGCGCCCGGTGCGACGGCCGGGCGCCCCCCGCTGTTTGCCGCCCGGCGAACGCTGTGAGCGGTGAGTTTCTGCGCCGAGCGCAGCGCAAATCGCGGAAAAAAGAGGGGTGCCAAACGTTCGGGGATGCCCGACGCGATAGATTCCCCCCGTCGCCGACTTCTCAGCGGGTAGCGATACCCGGCCGCAACGGGCTCACCCGGGAGTGTTAGATCAGCGGGGAACGATGAACGAGGCTTGGCGAGTTGGCATAGCGGGTTGGGCGGTCTTGCCTGGTCAGCAGGTCGCCCAACCCACTCTCCCTTTCCCTCTGCCCTCCTCCGGGAGCAACCAGACACGCACAATCGCGGGCACCGCGGGAAACTTGTACATCGCGCGCACCACGTTTACCTCGTGCTGCCAATATCAGTTCCAAGAACTGAAAGAAGATCTGTCCCCTGTTATGTGAAGTATAACCAGCGGAAATCGCAGACGCAATTTTTCCCCGCTTATTTTTTTTCCAGGCCGGCCGAAAACCGTAACCCACGCATTCTGGCGGCGGTATCATCTCAGCGGCAGAGGAGGATATAGAACTTATGCTCTGTCACACGGCAGGTAGACCGACGCCAGAGATTCCACTCCGTACCGTCAGGTGCCTATGGCAACTGCTGCCGATGGCCGCTGTGGCGGTGGGAGCGCTGCTCGGCGCCGGCGGATGCCGTCAGAGCCGCCTGGCGGAGCAACGAGTGGCCCTGCGTGGCGAGCACCTGGCGCGTACCGTCGATACGGCCGTGAAACATGAGCGGTCGCGGCCGCGGCGACTGGCGCGCACTCTGAACCAGATTCACTGGCAGGTGCGGCGCGATGCCGAAGCCTCACGCGCGAATGTTGATGGAATGAAGCGGTATTGGCGTAGCGAATGGCGGCGATGGCTCCAGCGCCGACCTGCTTATCGGGATGAAGCAAGCCGGGTTCTGCTCGGCAAACCTGACCGTATCGAGTGCAACGCGATCATCTTGTTCTTCTGAACCCGCGCTTCGCGTTGACCTTCGCCCGGCAAAGACCGAGCAGCATCAACGGCAGGAGAGCGGCGCTGCCCGAGCCACAGAGGGCGGTTAGGGCGGACGGCTGGGGCGCCGAGCCAGGTGCGTTGCTGTCGTCGCCGCTGCCGTCAGCCAGGTTGCCGGGTGTTCCGATAATGGGTGTGCCTTCGAAGCCCGTTCCGCCCCCGCTTGAGCTGGTACCGCTGCCACCGCCAGAACCGCCGTCATCGCCTTCGTCCCCGACCTCACAGTCGTTGGGGTCCATGGGGATGAGCAGGAAGCCGCGCGTTTGCCGGCCGTCGGAGCCGCGAACATTGCCCCACCCGCAGATGATACCGTCTTCGTTGATATCGCGCGCCTCGGTGAGAACGATGCTCGGAACGAAGGGGATTCCCTCTTCCGTCTGGGTGCAGAGGATTTCGTTTAGGTCTTTCATTACGCCGTCTTCATAGATAAACGCCCGGCGTTGGTCCTCCTTGTTCCCCGCCCAACCGACGACGACGCCGGCATCGTTGATGGCAGAGGCAGCGCTGAAGTTGCCGCCGAGCGTTCCGAGGTCGGTGATGGTGCCATTGTTCCAGAGAAACGCGCGGGTGTAGTGGGCACTCGGGCCGGCATCGAAGTCCGACTCGCCGACGATTTGGCCGCTGTTGTTGATATCGCGGCCCTAACTGTTGCTGCCGTTGTCGTCGTTCAACGTGCCGAGGATGGAGGCCGGGTGGCACGGCTCCGAAACCGGTTTCGACCACGAAATGCGGTCCGTTGCCACCACGCTTCTTCGTCCGCACCGGCCTTTGCCACCCACCAGCCACGCCGCACCGCAGCTCCAACTCGCTCGGCCGCGGGCAGGGAAATGAATTGGAACCAGGTGTCAATTGTCGGGCGGCGGGCTTATAATCCGTGAGGTTGCTGGGCCGGCGCCATCGCAAAATCTTGCGTACGGAGAGGTTGCCATGCTGTTTCCCATCACGCGCTATCAATTGGTGGCGGCGATCGAAACGTTTGGTTTTCGCACAAACGAGGCGGAGCGGATCGTCACCGATCTCGATGGTGAGGGCCGGATCGTTCTAACCGCGTCGATGCTGCAGGTCCGGAATCCGACGGATCCGGACGCCCCTGTTCTGGCCGGTCTGTGCAGGGAGGCCCGCGGGGGCAGTGCCGGCAGCGTGGGCACCTACAAGATTAAGGAGTACCTGCAAGCCGTTCACCAGCGCGCTGGGACACACGGGTTCAGCTACCGCATGTAGCTGGCGCGAACTCGCGTGGGTAGACAATCGCGAGCCGCAACCCACGTGGGGCGGCCCGAGTTTTCAGGCGCGGCGCGCCGGCCATCGTTGACGACGGCGGGGAACAGATCTTTCTCTGCATCCGGGGCCGGGTTTTGCAATGCGCTGGTATCCCTCCGAGCGCTGGGCTCGTGCTGCCGCGCGAGACCTTCCTCCTAGACACGACATCAGGCTTGAGCATTATGCTTCGCCACGCCGTTCGAGCTGCGTGTGGGCGAGACGTGAAATGTCGCGCCGCACTCGGGGCGCATGCAGCGCACCGTCAGCGTTGGCACCGCGGCAAATTCGGCGGGCTCGGTGTTCAAAATGGCGAGGACCGTGGGCAGCAGCGCGTGGGCGGCGTGGATGCAGAGGCCGGCGGGCAAGGTGGACTCGACGATGAAGGACTGGCACAGGCTTTCTCCGGCCGGACAGCCCTCCGGCCTGGGTGCTTTGGCGAGTGTGACCCGGGCCGCGCGGGCGCCTTCGGGTCCCGGCCCGGCCGCGTCGGGCGGCTGACGCGCGGCGGCAGCCGCAGGGGGGTCGGCGTCGCCTTCGGCGGCCGGCTGGTCTGGGGCGACGCCAGGACCGGACGGAGCGGCAGCTAGCGCCGCGCCCGCCTCACCCGCGCCGCTGTCCGCATCGAATACGATTACATCGCGTCGTTGGTCGATGGCGAGGTTGGCCAACTGATCGGCGCGGCGATTCTCGTCGCGCGAGACGTGCCGGATGTTCCAGCAGGGGATTTTCAGCAGCAGGAGTTGGACCTGCTCGAAAAGTTGGGCGAGCTTCGGACTCTTCACGCGATATTCGCCGGTGATCTGTCGCACGAGCAACTCGCTGTCGGAGCAGAGCGCGATCGTCTGCCCGCTATAGCGCTCCACGCGCCGCAGGGCGCGGATCAGGGCGTGGTATTCGGCGGCATTGTTGGTCTGCCGGCCCAGGAAGTAAGCAGCTTCGTGGATGAGCTTCCCGTCGTCGGAGCTGATCGAGACGCCGGCCCCGGCCGGACCGGGGTTACCACGCGCGCCCCCGTCAACGTATACGATCAATCGCACGCTTGCACTCACTCAGGTGTCTTTGCGGATAAAGAGGATACGGCCGCAGTTCTTGCACGTAACGATTTCATCGCGCGATTTGAGGGTGTTGGCAACTTCCGTGCGCAGCGACATGTGGCAGCCGGCGCAGATGAACTCGTCGCGGCCCGGATCGGGCCGCTCGACTTCCGCCAACGCCTCCCCGTCATAGCGCTCGGAGAGGCGTTTAAACAGCGTCACGGTATTCCGGTCGATCTTGACCAGCGCTTCGCGTCGTTGCGTTTGGAGCTCTTCCAGCCGACTGGCAAAGGATTCGCGCGCGTGTTCCAACTGGGCCTGAAGCTCTCGGAGCCGCTCGGCCTCCGCCGATTCGGCCCGCTCGTGCTCAGCCAGCTCCTGTTTGCGGGCGTCGATCGCCTGCATGATTCCCAGGGCGCGGTTCTCGAGGCGGCTGACGTCGGCTTTTTCGTTGTTCAACTTCGCCAGGACGGCGGCATAATCCCTGTTCGTGCGGACCGTGTTGAGATGCTCACGCAGGCGGCTGATATTGGCGCTGCGCCCCTTGAGGTCCAGATCCAGCTCGTCGAACTCCGCCTGGGCACGCTTGACGTGGGTTCGCTCGGCCTCGATCGCATCGCGGGCGGCCTTGAGCTTTCCGGTCTGTGCCCGGGCCAGGCGCTGTTTGCGCTCCAATTGCCGACGTATGTCGACGATTTGCAACTCGATGTCCTGAAGTGCGAATAAGGCTTGGAGCATCGCTCCCATCCACGCTCTCCGAGTGCGCCCACGCTCACTTGTCAAACACTGGACTATTCATTATCCCCGCATCCGGCCAGGGTATCAAGTCGCCCGGCGGCGGCGCTGCCACCTGGCCGCACTCACGGCTAGAATTAGTGACGGTGGTGGCTTGTGGCGGGCGTCCGAATAGACAAGACTGTTGAGCAGTCGCGGGAGGTTGAGAGCGTATGAAAGCCGTCGCGCGAAGCTTGCTTTTTTTGGGTTGTGGGGCGGCCCTGGTCGCATCGGTGGCAGCCGAACCGCCGGACCGCCAACGCCGCCGCTCGCCGGTCGTCGAGGTATTCGAGCGGTGCCAAAACGCGGTCGTTAACATCAGCACGACCCGGATTCAGCGGGTCCGCATGCTGCGCTATGGGTCGCTCTGGGACGACATCTTCGATTTCGGGCGACCGCGCTTCCGAGCACAACGCGTCCAGAGCGTCGGTTCCGGCGTGGTGATCCACGAAAAGGGCTACATTGTCACCAACGCGCACGTCGTCGCGCGAACTTCTGACGTGCGCGTGGTTTTCGCGGACAAACGGACCGTGGAGGCGAAGATTGTCTCCACCGATCTGGAGCATGATCTGGCGGTGCTCAAGATCGACAGCCGGACGCCCCTCCCCTACGTCGAGCTCGGTCGTAGCGACGACATCATGGTGGGCGAGATGGTCGTCGCAATCGGGAACCCGCTCGGGCTGCAACACACGGTCACGTCCGGAATCGTCAGCGCCCGCGATCGCGACCTGCACTTCAGCGAAGATGTGGTCTACCGCGGGCTGATCCAGACCGATGCCGCCATTAACCCGGGCAATTCCGGCGGCCCGCTGCTCAACGTCAACGCCCAGTTGATCGGGATCAACACGGCGATTCGCGGTGACGCCCAGAACGTGGGTTTCGCGATACCAGTGGATCGGCTCTGGGCGTTACTGCCCGGCATGCTCGACATTGAACGGCGCCAGCGTGTGCGCTTCGGACTGGAGGTGAGCGGACCCAAAGCTGAAGTGAACGCCGTGCGTCCGGGCAGCCCGGCGGCGCAGGCGGGGTTACGCCGCGGCGACCGGATTACCTATTTCAATGGCGATCGACTTCGCGATGGCATCGATTACTACGTCCACCTGCTCCAACAAGAGCCGGGCGAAACCGTGCGGCTCAAATTCGAGCGTGGTGCCAAGACGCTCGCCGCGAAAGTCGCGCTCCAGCCGATCCCGCCCCCGGACGGCATGCGGCTGGCGTCGACTTTGCTCGGGATGGAACTGGCACCGATCCCGAAGTCGCTCCGCCAGCGCCACCGTTTGCCCGAAAACGTTGGGTTCATCGTGAAGCAGGTGGCGCGCAACCGGCCGGACCGGCGGACGGATATTGTGCCGGGCGACGTGATCTTGCGCGTCAATCGTTTGGTCGTCCGGTCTTCCGAAGATCTGGGGCTGGTGCTGGAGGGGGTCCAGCCCGGCGAACGCGTGCTCCTCGAGGGGCTCGACTCGCAGACCAGCGAACCGTGGTATGCGATCGTTCACACCCGGACCCGACCGTGAAACGCGGGCTTCACGGTCGGCGTTCGAGCCGGAGGTTGGCAGCGTCACGACGCCGGCCGTACTTCTTTTCGATCCGCGCTTCGTCCGACGCCGTCAGCACGAGCTCGGCGGCCTCGAACCGCAGCATATTTCCGAAGACGTCGGTGTATACGATGCCCGGTTTCTCGGTGAAGCCGACGCGTAATTCAAAGGCGTACGCCTTCTTTCCCGGCGCGTCTGGCAGCGGCGTCTCACCCAGCGGCTTGATCGCGTAGGTGACCAGTGTGCGCGTCTCGGGATCGTAAATCGTGAAGGCGTGCATCGGCTGCCGCTCCGGGCCGAGCAGCGCCGGTAGCAGCCGTGCCCAGGCCAGGCCGAGGTAGGTCGCTTCGAGCTTGAGCGGGCGGCGCGGCTCGGGGAGGCCCTGATCGAGGCTGGTGGTGTAGGTTGAAAACAGCGCATCACCCTCGCGCACGCACTGATCGCGCGTGATTAGCGGCTGAAGATCGGCGGCGTCGGGAGGTGGGACGCGCACCTGCCAGAGTTCGTAGAGGTCCGTCTCGGTATCGCGACTGGAGAACAGATCGATCTTGCCGAAGTTCACCGTGCCGTCGGCGGCAAAGCGATAGGAGCGCTCGCGCACGCGCAAGCCCTCCTTGGCGTTCGAAACCCGGCCCGGGCGCTGGAGCGGTTCATTCTCGCGGGTGAACTGGCGGGTCAAGTAGCCGATCGGCTTGTCCGTGACGCGGATTTCGTAATAGCGGACGGATTCGTCGACGCGCAGCCCGCGGATGCCGGTCTGGAGTTGGCGGCGGGCCAGAGAGTCTTTGCCGCGCTGCAGCGCCACGGCCATTTGCCGGGCCATCTGCGGGTCGTAAAAGACACGCAGCGTGCCGGTCAGGCGCGTGAATTCGGCGGGGATGCGCACATCCTGAACCTCGCCGGCCGGTG
>JBHHZX010000141.1:0-9280 GCA_046758265.1 Phycisphaerae bacterium | reverse complement strand
GCCCGGCCGGCACACCGCTCCACGTCTCCGTCACCTCGCGGATCCAGCCGAGGCATTCCTGGTTGGCCAGACCGTGCAGCGGACCGGCCAGCCCGTTCAGACCCGCCGACACAGCGTAGTACGGGTCGGACAGGGCCGAAGCGACGGTGTGGCAGGTGTTGGCCGAAACGTTGCCACCCTCGTGGTCCGAGTGGAAGTTTAGGTACAGCCGCATGAGCTTGGCGAAAGTGCCGGTCGGATCGGGCAGACCCAACATGTTGGCGTAGTTTGCCCCCCAGTCCAGACCGGGCGTCCACGGAACGAGATCGCCCTTGTTGTAGCGGATGCGGTAGACGCCGGCGGCGATACCGGGCAGCTTGGCCAGCAGCGACAAAGCGTCCTCCAACGCGGGAACCCAGTACTCCTCTTTCGTCATGCCCCGGTCATACCACTGGCGGAACACGCTCTCCTTCTCCATGACCAGGATGGCGGTGTCGAACATGCACATCGGATGGCTGTCGGCGGGCATTGCGTGCAGGACGTCCCAGACGTACTCAGGCACCTGGGCCCGTCGGTCGAAATCCTGCTGGAGAGCTGCCTTGGCCTCCGCATCGGGCATCTCGCCCGTCAGCAGCAGGAACAAGATTTCCTCCGGCCAGAGGTGCTTGATCTCCAGCAGCGGGTGCCCGCGGATGATCAGGCCTTTGTCGGGCTCGACGACCGACGTGTCGCAGATCATGCCCTTGACCCCGCGCATGCCGCCATAAGCCTGGTTCACGGTGACCTGCGAAATCACCTTGTCCCCGAAACGGCTCTTGACGTCCGTAATCTCCTTGCGCCAAACCGGGATCTTCTTCGATAGTGTCTCTTGTAGGGTTGCCATAGGTGCACCTCAAAAACTTAAGGGGAGTGTGTAAAAGAGGCCAAACGGCGTCCACGGCTGGACACTCGGACCCCCACTTGCACACAGCCTAGCAGATTTGTCCCCGCTGACAAGGGCGCCCGGCGGGTCTGCGCGAAATGCCGGGAAGAAACCGGCGAGCGCAAGCCCCTCACGGGCGGGCCGCCGATCCGGTTATTTCGACGGACGACTCTGCTCCGAGCGTCGCCCGTCGGGTTCGGAGAGGGCGTGGGAACGGGTCGGGGGGTGGCTCCGCGAGAGGCACGCCAAAGCCAGCGTGCAGCGGCGGGCGATGCAGGGATTTCGGGAGGCCGGGCGCGGCGGCGGGTTCCCCCTACCCGCGTATCTTCCTGGCAGGCGAGCGGACCCGGCAGGTCGCGTTTGAGGAGGCGATGCAGTAGCACCGCGATGGGCCCGCGGTCCGCGTAGCCGAATACAAGCTCAATTCTGACCACCCCAAGGTTTTGCCGAGCTTGCCGATTAGATATCGTGGTGCTGAAAGCGTCAGCGCTTTGGCTGGCGGTGTTGATCTGAGGAACACCGGGTATGGCGGACGCGTTCGTGGTCCGAAGGACAGGTACGTTACCCGGTTAGGGAGGCGTGGCGTGAGACGGCGCCCCAGGAGGGATCGTCAGGCGAAACGGAAGGTCTCGCGTCAGGGCCGGCGGGGCGACTGGCTCGTTTTGGGCGCGATCCTTCTCGTGGGGCTGGTCCTGCGGGGCGCGTACCTGAGCGAGCTTGTCCAGAAGCCCGACTTTGACTCGCCCTTGTCCGATGCCAAGTACAACGACTACTGGGCACGCGGACTTGCCACCGGCGACTGGTCGCCCCCGACTGGCGAGTCCGACCCGCAGATTCCTTCCACGCCGTACTTCCGACCGCCGGGCTACCCGTATTTCCTGGCATCGATCTACCTCGTGGCGGGAACCGGCTGCCTTGCGCCGCGCATGGTGCAGATGGCGCTCGGCCTGGCGAGTTGCGTCCTGTCATACCTGCTCGGCCGGGCGGTATTCGGCCGTACCGTAGGCCTGATCGGCGCGGGACTCGTGTCCGTCTACTGGGTTTTCATTTATTTCGAAGGGGAGCTTCAGCCCCCCGCGTTGCTGGTGCTCCTTACCCTCCTGCTGATGACCGCTCTCCACCTTTGGGCGGTTCGACCGACGTACGTCCGCGCCGTCGCCGGTGGCTTGCTATTCGGCCTGCTCGCAGTCGTCCGGCCAAACGTGCTGCTGTTTCTGCCCGTTCTGCTGGTGTGGACCTGGTGGGTCCTGCACCGTAGAAATGCTGGCAGACGCTTCCCGCTGACCGCGCTGGGGACTGCGGGCGCTCTGGCCCTGACGATCGCGCCCGTCACCATTCGGAACTACGCGGTCGCGCGGGACTTCGTCCTCATTTCCACGAACGGCGGGATCAATCTCTACATTGGCAATAACGAGCACACGAGTCTGGTTACCCCACGAATCCCCGATATGGAGCGCCTTGCCGGTCGCGCAGGCTGGAATGTGTTTTCCTACGGGGAGATCGTTCGTGGTGTCGAAAGACAGACGCAGCAATCGATGAAGCATTCGGAGGTGTCCAGGTACTTCACCAAGCGCGCGCTCGACTTCATCCGTAGTCATCCCGCGAGGGTTCTAGGATATGCCGTCCGACGAGCGGCGTTACTTTGGGGGCCGAAAGAGGTATCAAACAACAAGGTCCTCCACTACGAGCGGAAACGTTCGGCAACGCTGCGGTTTATCCCGGGATTTGCAGCGGTTGCGTCAGGTTTCCTGGTCGGACTGCTGGTCTGGTTGTTTGACCGGCGAGCGGCGCGACAACAGGGGCCACCTGCTGAGCCGGTCGCCGACCCGCGTTCTGAAATGCTGGTTTTGATTCTACTTTTTGTTGTGACCTACTCTTCGTCGTTCTTGTCGTTCCTGGTTGCGGGTCGGTTCCGCGTCCCGCTCATCCCCTATCTCTTGCTCTTTGCCGCGTACGCGCTCTATCGGCTCGGCCAGTTCGTTGCCGCCCGGAAGGTTCGCCCGGCCGCGCTCTGCGTGGTTGGGTGGCTGGTGCTCTATCTGCTGGCGCGTCAGTCATTCGTCCCCTATCGACCGGACCTCGGCACGTGGTACTTCGATCGCGCGACCGCCTACAACCAGAAAGGAGAATTGGACCGGGCCATTACGGAATACCGGGCTGCCGTGCAAGCTAATCCCAACTTCCCAGACGTGTACGCCGCGCTCGGGTCTGCCCTGGCCACGCGCGGTGATTTCGACCACGCCATCGCCAACTACCGCAAGGCAATCGAGCTGAACCCATCGTTTGCCGAGCTCCGTCGCAAGCTGGCGGCGCTGCTCGATCACCTGGACCGCCTCGACGAAGCGATCGAAGAATACCGCGCGGCGTTGCGGGTTTCGCCGAACAACGCAGAGGCATGGTACTACCTGGGGCGCGCGCTGATGCGTCGCCAGTCGAACAACGAGGCGATGGCCGCCTTTCGGACGGCGCTGGAGGTCGACCCCAACGCAACGGAAGCGCGTGTGAACCTTGGCGTTCTGCTGCAGGGGCGGGGGCGTATTGAGGAGGCGATCCGCGAGTATCGCCAGGCGCTGCACATCGACCCCAACCTGTTTGAGGCCCACTTCAACCTGGCCAGCGCCCTGGCGGCCCAGGGCGACATAGATCAGGCCTTCCAGGAACTTTCGATCGCGCTCCACATCCGGCCGAACCACCCCGCCGCATTGAGCGCCCTGAAGGGCTTGCAGGCGGAGCGGCAAAAGCTGAAGACTTCACCGACGAAGTCGTCGGACGGCGACAGGCCGTAACGGCGGCGTCAGGCCGGCTCGGTAAAGCGGGGTCCTGCCGGCTCAGCCCTCGATTGACGCTGAAGTTGCCGAGTTATACGGTACGGTCGACGCCACGCTTTTGGCTCGGGAATCTGCATTGACAGGAGCTTCCCTCAATGAGGGCAAGACAGGTGAGTTGGGCGGGGCCGGCCGTTGCGCTGAGCTTGATCCTCGCGGGCTGCTCGAGGAAGGACCAAGCCGACAACAAGCCGGTGGTCCGGGCGGATGAGTCGTGGCCCAACGTCGTCCTGATCTCCGTGGACACACTCCGCCGCGACCACCTCGGGTGTTACGGATACGACCGGAATACGAGCCCGCACATCGACCAGCTCGCAGAAGAAGGGGCTCTGTTCGAGAACATGATCAGCAGCACGTCGTGGACACTGCCTGCCCACGCGGCGACGTTCACCGGTCTGGCCGATAGCGTCCACGGCGCGCTCGACACCGACACAAAGCTCGCCGACGACCGCGTCACGCTGGCGGAGCGTCTCAAGGGCGTCGGCTACGCTACTGTCGGCTTTTTCTCGGGTCCGACGCTGTATCCGGCCTTCGGGTTGGGCCAGGGGTTCGACACGTACGTTGACTGCACGTCGTATCCGGAGCTGAGCGCGGCGTCGGCGAAAACGCCGGGAATCGAGATCGGCGGCCCGCTCCAGATGGCCTCCATGGCCGATGTCACCAGTCCCAGGATCTACGCGGCGGTGCGAAGCTGGCTGATGCACAATCCGGCGCGGCCGTTCTTCATGTTCATCCATATGTGGGACGTGCACTTCGACTTCATTCCGCCCCCGCCGTACGACCAGAGGTTCGATCCCGACTACGATGGGACCGTCACCGGGAAGAACTTCATCTTTGACGATTCAATCAATGCGCAGATGCCCAGGCGCGATCTCGAGCACATCATCGCCCTCTACGATGGAGAGATCGCCTGGACGGACGAACACATCGGCAAGATCCTCGCTGAGCTGGACGCCCTGGGCCTGCGGGATTCCATGATCGTGATGCTGCTGGCGGACCACGGGACGGAGTTCTTCGAGCACAACGCCAAAGGCCATCGCCAGACTCTCTTTGACGAGGTCATCCGGATTCCTCTGCTCATCCGCTACCCCGGCCATATCCCGGCCGGCCGGCGGATCACGGAGCAGGTGCGGATGATCGACGTTCTGCCGACGCTGCTAGAACTCGTGGGGATGTCAGCGCCCGCGGACGTTATGGGTCAGAGCCTGGCGCCGCTGTTGTCCGGTGGGAAGCTGCAACACGACACGCTGGCAATCAGCGAGTTGTTCACGCTGGGGCGCACGTTTCGCTCGTTTCGCCGGCTTGATCGGAAGATTATCCGCCACGAGTTGAGCAAGGCCACGGTGATCTACAACTTGCGCGCGGATCCCGGAGAGCAGCGGCCGTTGCAGGACGCCAATAACCTGTTGGTGCAGGCGGCCCTCAGAGACGCGCGTCTGGGGGACAAGTGGCTGGCCGATTTTCGCAGCACCTGGCCGGTGAGTACCTCGTCGCCGGAGTTGCCGGAAAAGGTCCGGAGACGGCTCGAGAGTTTCGGCTACCTGGAACGAGAGGGTGCAGACGAAGAAGAACACGCTCCATAGGCACGCACTCGCGACCGATGTTGGCAAAGACGCAGAATGCGTTGTCCAGGAAGTTTGGAAATTGGCTCGACATGTTGATGTGTGTCGAGGTCTCGCCATGAGGGCGCGACTTGCCGGTTGGCTGGTGCTGTGCGCGGCGGCGCCCTTCGTCCTTTGGGGTTGCTCAAAGAAGAACGACCGGGCCGGCGACAAGCTCGCGGTTCGCGCGGACGAGTCTTGGCCCAACATCGTCTTGATCTCCGTCGACACGCTTCGCCCCGACCATCTCGGGTGTTACGGATACGACAGGAATACAAGCCCGCGTATCGATCGGCTGGCCACGGAAGGCGTCCTGTTCGAAAACGCGATCAGCAGTACGTCGTGGACCCTGCCGGCGCACGCGGCGCTGTTCACCGGGCTGGCGGACACCGTCCACGGCTGCCTCGACATGGACCGACGGCTCGATGACAGTCGCAGGACGTTGGCGGAACGCCTCAACGAGGTCGGCTATGCCACCGTCGGGTTTTTCTCGGGTCCGGCTCTGCACCCGGTGTTCGGAATGGCGCAGGGCTTCGACAAGTACGTGGACTGCACGTCGTACTCAGATTTGACCATAAAGGTGGTGACTGCCGGACAGTCCCTGGACGGGGGCGTCGTCGAAAGCCGGTCGAACGCCGATATCACTAACCCAAACGTGTACCAGGAGGTGCAGGCGTGGCTGAAGCAAAGTCAGCGCCGGCCGTTCTTCATGTTCATACACCTGTGGGATGTGCACTTCGATTTCATTCCCCCGCCGCCGTACGACCGGAGGTTCGATCCTGAGTACACTGGTTCGGTTACGGGGGAAAACTTCCTCATTGATCCGTCCGTCAACGTGCAGATGCCCAAGCGTGACCTTGAGCACATCGTCGCGCTGTATGACGGCGAGATCGCCTGGACAGACGAGCATATCGGCAAGATCCTCGATGACCTGGATGCGTTGAAACTGCGAGACTCCACAATCGTGATGCTCCTGTCCGATCACGGAGAAGAGTTCTTCGAACACGGCCGCAAGGGTCATCGGCAAACGCTCTATGACGAAGTCATCCGGATCCCCATGATCGTCCGCTTCCCTGGTCGCATCGCCACAGATCAGCGCGTCCGTGAGCAGGCGCGGATGATCGACGTTGTGCCGACGCTCCTCGAGCTGGTGGGGCTGTCGCCACCGCCGGGGGTCATGGGGCAGAGCCTGGTCCCGCTCTTTTCGGGTGGAGCGCTACGGCAGGATACCCTGGCAATCAGCGAGCTGTTTTCGGTTGGCCGCGCGTTGCGGTCGTTTCGCCGCCTCGATCGCAAGATGATTCACAACGAGCAGACAAAGAGTTCGATGGGGTACGACTTGCGCGCCGACCCGGGCGAGAAGAACCCGCTGCCGGATGGCAGCAGCCAGATGGCGAAGCTGCTCTTCGGCGACGCGCAGCGAGCGCGCAGGTGGCTGGACGATTTTCGGAGTACGCTGCCGGTCAGCACCGCTGCGCCGGAGTTGCCCGAGAAGCTTCGCCAGCAGCTCGAGAGCCTCGGGTATGTGGGAGGGGACCATACCAACGAGGAGAAGGACTCTCCGTAGTCACATCCTGCGCCGATACGCGACGCAGTGTTTCTCTCAAGTCTGAGCGCCCGGTGGCGAGCCGTCTGTTCGTGACAGGGCATTCGATGGCGTCCGCTCGACGCTACGGCCGGGAGAATCAGCTCGAGGCACCGGACTCACGCCATCACATCGCCTTCGATTCTTCTCGGCCAGCGTTTCGGAGCGCCACAGCGCCGCACGAGCTTCGGCGGCGAGTTGCGGCGTGGCGTTCGTGCCCGATGTTCGGGTGGAGGCTCTTTTCGGGGGACATGGTGCCGCAGAGCAGAAACAAATCGAGATTCGGAGTCCCTTGAAAAAGGGTACAGGCACCTCCTAGACACCTCTAGTTGCCGAGGGCTTTGGCCAACGGCTCGGAGCCGGTCCCCTTTTTCAACGGACAGCTAAGGCCCGCTCGCTTGCGCTCGGGGTTCGGATTGCGCGTCGTATCCCGGCAGGTGGACCTTGGGACCGGTCCACGAGCGACCCGCCCCGACTGTCACGCCCTTGCTCCGGGGGCTTTGGTTGGTATGCGGCGGGTTTCTGGCAATTGCGGTATAAAATGGGAAAAAGCGTTCGGACAGGCGTTTAGTGTGGGCCGGAGAGGACGGCCGGGGATGCAGCGCATGCGACGTTGGTTGGCGACCTTCTGCGGATTGGCGGTGTTAACGGCAACGGCCGCGGCGGATGACTGGCCGCAGTTCCGCGGCCCGCGCCGCGACAACATCTCGCGCGAGACCGGCTTGCTGCGCGAGTGGCCGGCCGGCGGCCCCAAGGTCCTCTGGTCACTCGAAGTTTGTCAGGGCTACGCCGCGGCAGCCATCCACAGCGGGCGGGTCTACTTCAACGATTACAACCGCGAGGCCAACCAGTGGCACGTCCGCTGCGTTACGCTGGCGGACGGACAGGAGCTCTGGCGGTACACCGAGAACAGGCGTATCCGCCCCAACCACGGCATCACCCGCACGGTACCGGCGGTGGACGGCAAGTACGTGTTCTCGTTGGACCCGAAGTGCGTTTTTCATTGTCTCGATGCACAGACCGGCGCAGAGTTGTGGCGCAAGAAGTTCGCGGGCCGCGACAGCGACTACAAGAGCAAGATTCCGCCCTGGTACAATGGGCAAAACCCGCTGATCGAGCCGGACCGCGTGATTATCGCTCCGGGCGGCGAGGCCGTCATGGTTGCGCTCGAGAAGGCCACCGGCAACGAAATCTGGCGGACGCCCAACCCCGAGAAATGGCCCATGTCACACGCTTCCGTCATGCCCGCCGAACTCGGGGACGTCAAGCAATACCTGTGGTGCACGCTCTTCGGTCCGTTCGGCGTTTCCGCCGCCGATGGCAAGCTCCTGTGGTTCCTCCCGCGCAAGTTTAACGTGGTGGTTGTGCCTTCGCCGCTGGCGATTGGCAACGACCTGGTGTTCATGACCGCAGGCTACGAAGCGGGCAGCGTGATGCTGCGGGTTCGCAACGAAGCGGGCAGCATCGCCGCCGCGCCCGTGTTCGAGCTGACGGAGGCCGACTGGAATTCGGAGGTGCACACGCCGATTATCTACGAGAACCACCTGTTCGCGGTCGGCAAGAAGAAACGCGGGCTGTTCACGTGCCTGGATCTCGACGGCAACCGGGTCTGGACGAGCGAGGGGCGGGCGTCGTTTGGGCTGGGCAGCTACATTCTGGCCGACGGCATGTTTTTCATCCTGGAGGGCAAGACCGGGACGCTACGCCTGCTCGAAGCGAACACGCGCGAGTACCGCGAGCTCGACAGCGCCCAGATCCTCAGCGGGCACGATGTATGGGCCCCGATTGCACTGTCGGACGGAAAGATGGTTCTGCGCGATATGCGCAAGATGGTCTGCATCGAGGTCGGGCGGTCGGCGAGCGCTACGGCCGATAAGTAGTGCTAGATTAGGGACGCCTGGTCCAGCGGCGGAGGAGTTCCTGTACAATGATGTCGGCGAGCGGTGAGCTGAAAATGCAATACCACCCGGAGCGCGTGATCAGCGGGAAGGGGACGGCCCGCCACGAGTTCGCCGAGGCGCTGCGCGGCCTCGCGATCGACGCGAAAGACCGGCTCTATGCCGTCGGCGATTCTGATCTGAAGGTTTTCTCGCTGGAAGGCAAGCTGTTGCGAAGCTGGCGCACGGAGCGTCCCGGCTATTCGGTCGCGGTCGCTGCGGCGGGGACCGTCTACGTCGGGCAGGCCGGCCAGGTGCAGGTCTTCGATTCTGAGGGCAAGTCGCTCGATACATGGCGTGACACGGACCGGCTCGGGCTGGTCACCGCAATCGGTCTTGTCGGCGACGACGTACTCTTGGCCGACATCAAGGACCGCTGCATCCGCCGATACGACAAGTGCGGAAAATTCCGCAACAACATCGGCAAAGAC
>JBHHZX010000140.1:0-9406 GCA_046758265.1 Phycisphaerae bacterium | reverse complement strand
CGGATTGTTTGACTTGGTCTGGGGCGGCGCTATAATCCCGGCCTGACAACGGAAACAGTGCAGACTGGGCAACCCCACCCGGTGGTTGCCCCGTGGGGAGGTGGCTATGCGCTCTACCGCCCGGCTTTCCCGCCCAGCGGCATCGTTTTTCGCTCTCGCGATTTTGTTTGCCAGTGTCAGCTTTGCACGGGCGCAGCGCACCGACGACGGTTTCGTGACCGGCGCCGCCGCGGCCGCCTGGGAAAAGTGGAACACCGCCATGCAGGCCTTGCTGGCCCGCGACCCGGAAACCGCCGAACTGATGTTCGGGCAGTTGCTGGCCACCGAGCCCTCCCCGTTTCGGATCGCGTTGCTGGCCGACCGCTCGATCAAGCGCAACGAGAACGCCGGTGGCGTGCTGTTGTTCGAACAGGATGCCGAGGCAGAGGCGTTGCAGACCAGTGGGAAGGGCGTTTTCGAGCTGCTGGAAACGGGCCGCGAGCAGATGAACGAGGCCGACGACGGGTGGTATTTTGCTTCGATTGGTCGCTTCGGCATCGCCAACGCCAACTTCGTGGCACTGCTTGACAGCGATGTCGATCCGGTGGCGCTGCTCGAGTTCGCCGACCGCGTCCCCAAACGCCACCAGATCCTCGTGCAACTCGCCGGCAGCCCGATCATCGGCGATTCAGTCAGCCGAGTTCTCAAGCTGCTCCAGCTCGGCGAACAGAAGATCAAGGCCGATCCGACCCGCATCAAACAGCACATTGAGCGGCTGGGCGGCCCGCCACGCGCGTTTGAAAACGCCGTCGCGCGCTTGAAAGACTCGGGTGAATATGCGATTCCGTTTCTGATCCAGTATCTCCGTGATCCCGACAAGAAGGCGCTGACGCAGGCGATGCTGCGCACGCTGCCGCAGATTGGTCGTCCTGGTCTGAACCCCATGGTCATCGCCCTGCGCATGAAGGATCAGACGACACAGCGCTACCTGATCCATGCGTCGGGGCAGATCGGTTACTGGCAGTCAATTCCCTACCTGCTGAAGCTGCGCGAAGACGCGAAGGCGACGTCGGACGTGCAGGCGGCGATCGACGCGGCGTTGAACGCCCTCGCGGGGTACGGAATTACGATCGACGCAAGCCTGCCGGCGGCCGAGGCCTTCTACCTTCTCGCGAAAGCCTACTATGAGGACCAACAATCACTGGCGGCCGACCCGCGGCTGGATGCGGCCAACGTGTGGTATTGGCGGGACGGCCTGCTCGAAAACGTCGAAGTGCCCACCCCGATCTTTAACGAGATCATGTGCCTGCGGTGCTGCGAGGAGGCACTGCTGCTGAATCCGGATCTCAAGCCGGCGCTGGCCCTCTGGCTGGCCGCCAACTTCCGGCGCGAGGCGCAACTGCCCGAGGGGCAGGTGGACTATACCCGCCCGGACAACTATCCCAGCGCCGCCTACTTCGCCCAATCCGCCGGCGCCGACTACTGCCTGATGGCCCTGGCGCGCGGGGTGGACGACGGTGATCCGGCGGTGGCGCTCGGCGCGATCGAGGCCCTGCAAAAAACCGCCGGTCCTGTGAGTATCGTCGGGAACCAGGCCGGTCGCCAACCCCTGGCCGAGGCGCTGTCGTTTCCCGACCGCATGGTGCGAATCCGCGCAGCGCTCGCGCTCGGCAATGCCCTGCCGGACAAGCCGTTCCACAACGATCAAAACCTGATGCCCGTTTTGAATGAGGCGCTGCTGCTCTTCGGCGGTGCACGGAACGCGCTGGTCGTCGACCCTGACGCGGAGACGGCGAACTCCGCGGCGACCGCGTTGCGGGAGCTGGGTTACAACGTCATCACCGAAGCGGGGCTTTTTGCCGGGCTGGAGAAGGTCCGCAACGAGCTGGCGGGCCTCGACGTGATCCTGCTCACGTCCGACATCGCGGCCCCCGACCTCGAGCAGGGGTTGTCGCAGCTTCGCGGCGAATTCCGATTTGCCTCCGTGCCCGTGATCGTGGTGGCCAAACCGTCGCAGGGAGAGATGGTACGCGACTTCGTCCGGGGCGATCACCGGTTGGGCCGGGTTTCGGTCGATCCCGATTCGGAAACCCTTGCCGAAGTGATCACCGCCGTTTCAAAGGCCGTGGGCGCGACGACGATCACGCCGGACGTCGGGACCGGGCTCGCCCTGGAGGCAGCGATGGTACTGGGGCTGTTGGCGGTCACCAACAACTCGCTGTTCGACGTGCAAGACGCCGAAATCGCCTTGATCGCGACGCTCGAGACCGACGATGAGATGCTGCGAAAGACCGTCGCGCAGGTTTTGGGCTATCTCGGGACCACCCCCGCTCAACAAGCGATCGCGCAGATCGCACTGAGCGCCGATGAGCCCGAGGAGATGCGGGTCGCGATGTTCGCGGCGCTGGCGGACGCTGCCAAACGTCGTGGAAACCATCTACCCGACGATACGGTGCAGCAGCTTATCGCTATCGCCGAGTCAGACGAAAACATGGTGATCCGCACGGCGGCGTCGCAAACGCTGGGCGCGCTGAACCTGCCCAGCAACCCGGCGAGTGTGATTATTCGCAACCAGTACGGCGGGTAGGAGGGCGTTATGCTGCGGTGCTTGGCAGCGACAGTCCTGCTGTGGGGAGGTGCTCAGCACTTGCGGGCTCAAGAGCGTGAGGCCACGGTGGGGGTCGGACCCGAGCCCTCGCCCACGCCGATCTCGTGGGAGTCTGATTTCAAGTACGTGCCGCCGCGGCGGATCGAGGTGCAGTTGGCCGGCGCGGAGAAGCCGGAAGTTTACTGGTACATGCTCTACACGGTGACGAACACTTCGAACACCACGCAGTACTTCTATCCGACGTTCGAGCTGGTCACCGAAGAGCTGCGCGTGATCGGGACCGACATGGGGATCAGCCCGCTCGTTTTCGAGGCCATCAGGGAACGCCACCAGATCACGCACAAGTACCTGGTGCATCCGACAAAGGCGATCGGCGAGTTGCGGACCGGGGCGGATTACGCCCGCGAATCGGTCGCGATCTGGCGGGCCACGGATGTAAACGTAAATGAATTCACGATTTACGTCGCGGGGCTGAGCGGTGAGGCGCGGATTCTGCGCAATCCGGCCTACGATCCGGACAAGCCGCAGACCACGAAAATCATCGGCGCAGACGGCCGCGAACGCGAGGTGACCGTCAACCCGAAGTACTTTACGCTCCGCAAAACCCTGCAACTTCGCTACGTCCTGCCAGCCTCCGAACGAGCCCGCGCGCGGGTCGAGCCAAGCCTGGACGACGCCCGCTGGATCATGCGATAGGATGTCGCCGCAAAGGGCGACGTATCCCACGATTGTCCCCCGATCCGGCTTGCGAGAGGCCCCGTACTTTGGTTGAATCAGCCCGAAGCAGCTGAGATGGCCCTTTCGAGACCTCTGAGTGCCCCTTCGATGATATGCCTTCGCACGTTGGCGGGGTTGTAGCGCGTGTACCTATACCTCGCGTTTAATGAGAATCGGTACATGGGCCCGTAGTGCCGCCAGAGTTCAGGATAATTCTGCTGAAGGATCCTATTGCGTCGGCTGTGAACGCGCCGACTATCGATGCTGCTTCGCGCGAAGAACATCTCGACGAGGTGAAGTGCCTTATAAAAGGCGACGATGCCGGCCCAGTCAGGAAACCGGGTGATCTCAACAGTGTCGAGAAATGCTTGGTTATGGTTGGCCTTTGCTTGATGCGCCTCTTCACTCGGCATAGACTTGCAGGGCCCCCCCGACGTCGATCAGCTCGCCGAGCGAATCCGTTGGCCCTTCCGGCGTGTGTACGCCTATGGCCGGATGCCCCGGGAATCGATGGGCGAGCTGGATCTCCAGTTCGCTGACTTCGTCATCGAATTCAAAGTTGTATTCCTTCCCACGCGTTACGATAAGGATGCGCAGACCATCGTCACTGACCGCGACGTAGCAGCGCACAGGGGTGCCCGCCCGCTCCGTGCACCACTGGTGTACGTAGGCAAGAAACTCGTCGAATCCATCGTACCAATCTTTGACATTCTCCGCCACCTTGCAGGCCCGCGCTGCTTCCTTCGACGTTGTGACGAACCGCTCTTCGTCAGCGGCCGTCACGACGACCCGGGTCTCCGATTTGAAGTCGATCCGGATCGGCTCAGTAGTAGGTGCCGCTTTACTTGGCATACCGTACCTCCCCTAAATCATACCCGTCCGCCGGACCGCCCTGCAACTCCCCGTCACGGGCAGCCGGGGCCTTGCCCGGATACATCCGAAACCTTTATGATATGGAGCCCATGCTGCCTCCGTCCACCGTAACCCAGTTTCCCGCGGCGTGATCTGCTGTACATCCGCGCTCACCCGGTACGACATCTAGGGCTCAAGCCTCTTCGAGACACCGCATCTTGAGGCATGCACATTTAGTCTACCGCGAACTATGGGAAAAGCAATAAGATTCTTGATTCTGCATGATTTCCAGCTCCGTGCCACGTCAGCCTGGGTGAGGGAGCTAGCTGGGGTCGGGCACGCCATTGCGCCGGCCGAGACGCCGGCGCACGGCGCGCGATCGGCCAATTACGTGCGATCGTGACGGCCAGCCGGCGGCACGGTTCGGCGGCAGTCGCCTTGCGTTTCGCGCGCGCCTACGGTATATAAAGCGGGGTCCAGACGACGGTCAACCTGCACGTTCGCGCGGGCCGCTAGTCGAGAGCGAATGAAACGGAAGTAAGCAGCCATGGCACACAAAAAGGGACAAGGTTCGACGCGGAACGGGCGGGACAGCAACCCGCAGTATCGCGGCATCAAACTCGGCGGCGGCCAACTCGCCAAGGCGGGGTCGATCATCGTGCGGCAGTGTGGGACGCCCTTCAAACCCGGGCCTAACGTCGGCCGCGGGCGTGACGATACGTTGTTTGCACTGACCGACGGCGTCGTGCAGTTTCACGGGCGTCTGGTATCGATCATCCCCGATTGAAGCGGCAATTAGCGCGAACGAAAGCGGCAGCCGAGGAAACGGGTTGCGCCTCGAATCGTAGTGGGCGACAGGGGCTTTGTTGGACCCCGGTCGCCCTGGTGCTAGCTGGGGATCCGCGTCGCAGCCAGGCGCAACAAGCGCTCGCGGCGGCGATAGGACGCGAAGTAGTGCGTTTCGTACCCGTCGTCGTGCATCCCCGCGGCGCGATAGCACGCAACCGCGGGCTCGTTTTCCGGGAAGACCACCAGCGAAACATGCCGCGCGCCATGGCGCCGAAACGCTCGGAGCAGCAGCAACTCCGTCAGCCGCCGACCCAGGCCACGGCCGCGTTGCCGCGGGTCCACGATCAGATGTCCGAGCCAGTAGTCGCGCCGCTTCTCGTTCAGCACGTTGAGC
This sequence comes from Phycisphaerae bacterium, assembly GCA_046758265.1. GTDB lineage: Bacteria > Planctomycetota > Phycisphaerae > UBA1845 > Fen-1342 > JALSRY01. The sequence continues at coordinate 4,067 of JBHHZX010000140.1, read as the reverse complement.
TCACCGTACGCGAGCGGTCCGGACTGCCCGGGCGCCACCAGCATCAGTGGGTTCCGCCCCGGGCTAGCCCAGGCGCGTACTTTGTCGGCTGTCAGCGGCGGCTTCGTGCGCGGGGCCAGCCAGTAGGCCTCCCGTGCACCGCAGACCCACGACACCACTCGCTCGGCGTAGCGCGCGTCGAAGGGCGCCAGGCGCAACGTCTGCACGCGGTTCGGCGTGGTGATGGGTTCCGCGGCCATCGGCGGCATTCCTGCTTGCCCTTCTGAGTTGCGCCCGCACAATAACCATCCGGGGTCCGACGGGTGGCACCCGCGTCCCGCCGGTACGAACACGGGCAGGATGCCCGTGCCACCCGTTCTGGCTTGGGCTGTTAACATGATAGCCGCCCGTTGCGGCAGTGCTACAGGAAGAATCGTCTCGTGCGGGAATTCCGCGGCTATCCCGTGATGGTTACGCGACTTGCGCTGGCGGGCCGGTCGTTCGAGCTGCTCGGTCCAGCCAGTTACGACGAGCTTCTTGAGATGCCGTCCGTCGTCAAGCGTTTCGAAAAGGACGAATACCTGCCGTACTGGGCCCAAATCTGGCCCGCGTGCTTGCTCCTGGCGGACGCCGTCGCCGCATGGGAAAAGGTAGACGATGACCCGCCGCGCGTGCTGGAGATCGGCTGCGGGCTTGGGCTGGTCAGTCTGGTCCTGAGCAGTCTGGGCTATTGCGTGCTCGCCTCGGATTGTGACGCGGACGCACTGGCTTTTGTCGTCGAGAACGCCCGACGCAATGGTTTGCCGGTCCCCCAAACACGCCGCTTCGATTGGCGGGAGAGCTACGCGAACCTGTCGTTTGATCGGATCGTCGCGGCCGACGTTCTCTACGAGACCCGGCATCTGCGTCCGGTGGCAGAGTTCATTCGAGCCCAGCTGAGATCCGACGGCTTTGCGCTGGTCGCCGACGCGAATCGCATGACGGCGAATGATTTCGGTACCGTCGCCCGCCACTGCGGCCTCGCAGTTGATGTCACCGCGGTCGAACGGTCCAGCCCGACCGAGGACCAGCCGGTTCGCGGTCGGATATTTCATCTACGGCGGGAAAAGTAGCGGCCGGCGCCCCTGCCGGCCGTAGCCACAAGATAGCCAGCGCTTCGAAGTTTTTTCGCGTCCGCCGTCGTCCGTAGCCCGGCTGCCGCCGTTTACATGGGTGAGTACACTGGTGCTGTGCAATCTAGAGGAGGAGTGTACGATGTTCCCGATCCGCTCGTTGAAACAACCAGCGCCGCTGCTCGCCGTCGTGTTGCTCGTATCCGGCTGCCTGGAGCGCAAGGAAACCATCCGCGTTGCCCGCGACGGCACGGTCAGAATGCGAGTGGAGTTGAAGGGGGACCCGGGGGACTTTTCCACCGGCGACGCTCTGCCGGATCAAAGCACGGGGTGGCAGGTGGAGGAAGAGATCGAAACGGATGCGAACGGCAAGGAGAAACAGCACCGCCTTGCAACGCGAAGAATACCGCCCGGGCGGCCGCTCCCGGACTCGTATGCCGACCCGGACGGTCCGCAATACGGTATCGCATTGATGTTTCCCACGATGCTCGAGATCGAGCGTCGGCGGGACGGTACGTACTATCACTTCAAGCGCGTGTACGAGGCCCGCGCGCAGGCCCGCTACAACATCTACAACGAGCTGCTCAAAGGCCAACTCGACGAGCTAAAGGAGCTTTCGGGAAAGGAGCCGGAAGAGCTCACCGACGAGGAGCGAAGTAAACTGGTCAACGTCCTGCGAACACTCGAGGCGCTCAAGCACAGCGAGTACGTTGCTGCCGGCATCGAAGCCCTCGCAGACGAGTGGCCGCAGCACTACGGTTTGCTCCTTCGCCGCGCTCTGCTGGATCATTTCGAAAAGAGCGATCTCGGCGAGGTGGTCGCGCTACTGGGTGAGCCGGCGAGTCCCGAACGCAACGCGGCGATCGACGAGTTCGGCAGCAAATTGATCACCGGCGCCCGCGAGGTGCTGCGGCGGAAAATGCGGGAGCTCCGCGTTCCGCGCGGACAGATCGAGCTTTTCTTCGCCGCGCGCGACGAAGAAGAAGCTCGCCGGGCCGTGACCGAAGACATCGGTGACGAAAGCTGGACGGTGCGGGTCGCAATGCCCGGCGAAGTCGTGGCGCACAACGGCACGGGCATCGAGGGAGAATTCGTGGTGTGGGAATTCCCGGGCAAGGTCATGTTCGATCGGGATCACGTGTTGATGGTCAGCAGCCGGCTCCGCCGCGGGGCCGGCCGGCGCGTGGAAGACTCCAACAAGAGCGAAGGCCGAGACTGATGGGCGCGGTTGCGCGTGCCCTGGGGTGGCGGGGCCGCACCGAACCGACGGCCCTTTCTCGATCCGATCGAGTCGGCCACGATGCTTGCTGATGTCGAAGCCTACTTTCGAGCCTATCGCGCCCGCGTCTATCGCTGGGCGTACGCGCTGTGCGGGCGACACGAGGACGCGCTCGACGTCGTGCAGGAAGTCTTCCTGCGGATGGTGAGGCGCCCGCCCGAACTGTCGGTGGCGTCGGCGGCCGTGGCCTGGCTCCGGCAGGTCACGTCGCGCGTCGTGATCGACCGCTGGCGCGCCGAAGCGACGCGCGCAGCTACGCAGCAGAAATACGTCCTGCACGCGGGTCCGCAAGAAACACCCGACTCGCGCGAGCTGGCCGATCGTGTGCGCGCGGCGCTCGAAACCCTTAGCGAACAGCAGCGACTCGTGCTGATGGCCAAGACGTATGACCGGATGACGTTCCAACAGATCGCCGACGAGCTCGGCATCGCCGTCCCGACCGCCAAGACGCACTACTTGCGCGCGTTGTCGGCGGTTCGCGCGCGGCTGAAGAACGACGTACAGGCTGGGAGAGTGTCATGAACGACGAGAAGTTTCGCGAGCTGCTGGCGGATTACATTGCCGGCGAGCTTGACGATCAGCAGGTTGCCGCGTTTCGGGCAGAGCTGGAGGCGAGCGAGGAGCGCCGCAAACTCGCCCACGAGCTTCAGGCTGCCGCCGCTGCGCTGGAAACAAACGTTCTCAGTCACGAAGAAGCCGAGCGGCGCACGGCAGCGCTCGAGGTGGAGGACGCACGTGCGACCAGTGCCGGCGGCGCAGATCAACGGGCCGCTCGTTCCGCACCGCCCCGGCACGACCGGCTGCGAGCCGTCCTGCGCTACGCCGCGGTGATCGTGCTGGCGTTTGGTTCAGGCTTCTTGGCGCGGGGTTGGCGGTCATCCGACCGCGAAGTGATCCCGTCGCCGCCGCCGTTGCCTGGGTCAATCGACGAGCGTTACGCCGCCGACTTCATCCGTGTGACGCAGTTGTTCCCGGAGTCCTCGACGTTCAGCCGCTCGCTCCTGATGCTGGCACGAAAGTGAGTGCGCAGCAGTCTTATGGCGCTTCGTTGAGCGCCCGTTCGAACAGCTGAATGATCCTTTGCTGTACGTTGTCAACGTTGTCGACGACGGTTTCCAGGTGCGCGCCCTCGTGCAGCAGCACGAACTCCTTCGGTTGCGCCGCGGCTTCATATAGCTCGCGGCCGGATTCGGCGAAACAGATTTCGTCTTCGGTGGACGCGATGACGAGCAGCGGTCGTGGTGCGATCCGGGCGACACAGTCGATCGGATCGTGGTCGCCGGACAAACCCAGCCGTGCGATCAAATCAGACAGCCACTTGAAGAACAGTGTCTTTCGAAGGTGCAGCGAGCCGAGCCGCCGATAGCCGCTGAACGTGGAATCGAGCGCGAGCGCTCGGATTTCCGGGCGCTGGGCTGCGACCACGGTTGCGACGGCGCCGCCCAGCGACTGCCCGAACACCACGATGCGCTGCGGGTTCACGTCGCTGCGCATGAGAACGTAATCGAGGGCGGCGTGCCCGTCTTGGATCGTGCCCTCGCGCGTCACGTCGCCTTCGGACTTGCCGTAACCGCGGTAGTCAAAGACGAACAGATTGTAGCCTTCCCAGACCAGCCAGTAAGAAAGCAGGAAGTGATTGGTAATATTCGCGGCGTTGCCGTGGAAATGAATTACCGTACCCTTGGGCCGGCCGTGGG
>JBHHZX010000139.1:0-9422 GCA_046758265.1 Phycisphaerae bacterium | reverse complement strand
AGTGCAACGACGAAGATCGCGAAGTAGTCGAAGCGGCCCAGGAAGAGCTCGCGCGTCAACACGACGATGTTGGCGACCGGCATGATCAGGATCGGGCCTTCGAGCCGCGTCCCGGGCAGGATACCCACGACGCCGGGAATTAGTACCGCCAGCATGACCGGCAGGATGTAATTCTGGGCTTCCTTGAAGCTGCGCGCGAAGCTGCAGACCGCCAGCAGTATGGCGCTGAACATGACCGCCAGCGGTATCAGCAGCACGAGGATCCATGGCAACGCCCACAGCGGGAACACGAAGTCCGCCCCCCGTGTCAGTATCGAGCCCAGGCCCCCAAGGTAGATCGTTCCCCCCATCGACAGCAGGTTCAGCACCGCGCTCATCAAGCCGATCAACGTAACCACGATGAATTTGCCGGCGATCAGATCGACCGTCGGCACCGGCGCCACCATCAGCGTCTCGAGCGTGCCGCGCTCGCGCTCTCCGGCGGTCAGATCAATTGCCGGATAAATCGCCCCCGTAATCGTCATCACGATCAGGATCAACGGCACGATGGTACCCAGAATCGCGCCCGCCATGCGCTCCGGTGACGCCACGTTCCATTCGTCCAGTGCGATGGGCTGCACGAAATCCATTCTGAGACCGTGCTCTTTCAGCCGTTGCAGTAGCAGGCTCAGGCTGGCGCGCTCCAGCACCCCTTGCACGCCGGCGGCGGCAATCTCGCTCCGAATCTCGCTCTCGTCAAACGCCACGACGACCTTGGTTGAACCGGCGACGCCGGGCAATGGCGGCTCGCCCGCCAGCAGCACCCCCACGTGAACGGCCCCATCCACAACGGCCTGGCCTACGTCTGTGACCACCCAGATCGTGTACTCCGGCGGTTTCTCGCGGACGCCGCTCTTGGCCGTCTGCGTGCCGGTCTTTTTCAGCGAGGGTTTGGCCGACCGGTCGCTTTCCTGCTGGGCGTCAGACCGCGACCTTTCGACCAACTCTTCTGCCGGCGTGCCGGGTGCTTCCTCCCGCCGGGCCGGGTCGCTGTCAATCAGCCGCCGCAGCCAGCGCTGAATCTCCTCCGACGCCACCCCGATGTCGTATTCTTCCGTGACGAGGTAGCTGAACTGAATCTCAATGGCTTGCAGCGAACCGAGCATCAACGCCGGGTATAGCACCATCGGCACCAGGATCATCGCGATGACAGTGCGGCGATCGCGGAGCGTGTCGATCAGCTCCTTGCGCCCGATCGTGCTAATCCGCAAAAACCGGCTCATGGGCTCCCACCAGTTTGAGGAAAACCTCGCTGAGCCGCTGCTGGCCCGTTCGCGCGCGCAACGCGTCGAGGTGGCCCTCCGCAATCAGCCGGCCGTTGTGAATCAGCCCGATCCGCCGGCACAGCGTTTCGATCTCGTCCAAGGCATGCGTCGAGAGCAGGACCACCTTGCCTGCTTCGGCCTGCGTTCGAATCAGCGCCAGGATCAGCCGATTGCTCAGGACGTCGAGCCCCATCGTCGGCTCATCCAGGATCAGGATGGGCGGGTCGGCGATCAGCGCCCGGGCGATATTCGTCCGTTGCTTCTGCCCGGTGGAAAGGGCCCCGCAGCGCAGCTTCAAGAACTCTCCCATCCCCAGCCATTCCACCAGCTCGCCGATCCGCGCCCGCGCCTGCTGCCGCGAAAGCCCGTAGAGCGTCGCAAAGTACTCCAAAAATTCGACCGGTGTCAGTCGGATGTACAGGCCGGTATTGGCGGTCAGGTAGCCGATCCGGCGTTTGGCCACCTCGGGTTGGTCGGTCACCTCGGCTCCGTTGATGAACACGCGCCCGGCAGACGGCTGCAGCAGTCCACTGATCATGCGTAGCGTAGTGGTCTTTCCGGCACCGTTGGGTCCCAGCAGCCCGTAGATCTCACCTGGGTTCACCTGAAAACTGACGTGGTCCACCGCGGTCTTCTCGGTCCCGTCCGGGTTCGGAAAGACCTTGGTGAGCCCTTCAAGCCGAACCATGCCTGCCCTCGATGCTGCGTAAGCCACGGCGAGAACGCCGCTTACCTCACAACCCGGGCTGCCTCGCGGCGGGCCGGAGCGCCGGTGCCCAATTCATCGGGCCGTGGCCGCCCGTCGCTCTAGCTTACTACCGACCGCACTTGTCCGTCTCGCGGTACCGTACCCAATCCGGGCCGGGTTGGCGAGTTGGAGCGGTCGGCGATCCTCGCCGCGCAACCCCCAAATCGTTCGCGCGCGCCAACCGCAGGAGACAGGCAGGACGGGCGGCTCACCCGCCTCGGCGAACGCGCCCGCTCTAGCCTCGGCCGACGGCCTGCGCGACGCAGGCCGCTACAGGAAACGGTCCGACTGGAAACGGCACTAGAGCAGGGAAACCGGCACGGGTTCGGCCGGTTCAGGCGTGGCGATCGGCAGTAAGACCCAAAACGTGGCGCCTTGGCCGGGCTGGCTCTCAACGCCAATCTCGCCTCCGAGCAGGCGCGTGAGCTCCCGGGCGATCGCCAGACCGAGCCCCGTCCCATGGTGCTCGCGGGTCGCGGACTGATCGGTTTGCCGGAACTTGTCGAAAATGATGGCCTGGTCCTCCGGGCTGATTCCCGGCCCGGTGTCGGAAACCGCCAGGCGAACCCGTTCCTGGTGATCCCGCGTAACCCGCAACGCAACCGCTCCCCCGTCCGGCGTGAACTTGATCGCGTTCGAGAGCAAGTTGAACAGGATCTGCCGAACTTTGCTGCGATCGGTAATCATGATCGGCAGATCATCATCGGCTTCCAGCGCGAGCCGCAGCTTTCGCTTGTCCGCCTGCGGTCGCGCGAAATCGATCAGCGCGGCACAGAGTTCCTCAACACGCACGGTCTCCAGGTGGAGATCCACCTTGCCGGCCTCGATTTTCGCCAGGTCGAGCAGGTCGTTGATGATTTCGAGCAGGATTCGTCCGGAGATCAGGATGTTCTCGGCGTAGCGCGCCGTGCGGGCGTTGATCTCGGCCTGGGGACCCTCGCGGAGCAACTCGGCAAAGCCGATGATGCTCGTGAGCGGCGTGCGCAACTCGTGCGACACGTTCGCCAGAAACTCGCTCTTGAGCCGGTTGGCCTCATAGAGCGCGACGTTCGTCTCCGCCATCTCGCCCAACTTCTGGTCAAGCAGTTTGTTGGCTTTTTTGAGTTCGTTCTGCGAAGCCCGCAACCGCTCGAGCATGTTGTTGAGGCTGTCCGACAATTGCTCGAACTCGTCGCCCGTTCGGACGGTAGACCGTTCGTCCAGGTCACCATCGGCCACGCGAGTTGCGACTCTGCGCAGATCATGAATTGGCGACAGAATGAATCTCTGCGTGATGATGTAAAAGACCAGGATCGCCAGAATCCCGGCAAGCGCTCCGGCCGCAATCAACCAGAGCCGGTTCCAGAGCGATTCCTCGGCGGTGCGGTCCGCCGGCAGGCTCACGGTGATGATGCCGGCAAGCTGGTTTTCGAGATACGGGCGCGTGCTCCCCTCGCCGTGGCACGCCAGACAGCTCTTGTTGACCCGGACGGCGTGCGCGTAGAGGAAGCGACGACTCTCGCCGGCGACCCTGGTGGTGTAGACGTACTCCTGTTTTGGCTCCGCCAGGAAGGAGCGAAAGGCCTTGCTGACGAAGGGATCCGCCCCCTGTTGGTTGAGAATCGATTCCGCGTCTTCGACGTTCGTCGTCAGTTGGGCAAACTGCGGCTGGTCGGGCAGGTTTTCGGGAAGCAGGCTGAACTCGCGGCTGTGTACGCTCCCTACCGCGCTGCCGCCGGCGCTCGGGCTCGCCATTACCAGCCGGAAATAATCGTCGGCCACGCGCTGGGCTTCGCGGAAAGACTGCTCGACGACCAGCAATTCCATCAGATACCACGGCACGTACAAAGCGGCGCCGAGGATCAGGACCACCGCGGCCCCGAACAGAATCCGGTATTTGACGGCCAGCGATATGCGCACGAATCGCATCGGTGCGTTCCAAATGCTTGTTCCCGACAGTCGGGATTATACGGCGCGAGCCACCCCGCGCGATCCCTTCCCGCCCCACGTCTCTCACTGCCCTGCCACGCCACGATTTGGCCTCCAGCAATCTTGCGCATATGATGGCGGCTGTTGTGCGCTCAGGACGGCGACCCGTCGGCGGTACGCCGTAGATCCGTGGACCCACTTGCTGGAACGCCCATACCCTACCACCATGACCAGGCATCATAGACCCGCGCTTTCACCGTGCTTTGTCCTTGTGCTCTTCGCGGCTAGCCTGTGCCTGCCGTCCGGCGGCTGCCGCCAAATGGTGCGCGCCACCGACCGCGACGTGGCCGCTCTGATCGAGAAGCGGCAGCGTGAAGCGCTCGGCTACCGGCAGCCGGCGCCGCTCGGCGACGCCGACGACCCGCTCCCCGAGCCCGACCGCGCCGCGTACGATCCCAACCCCAGCCCCACCACGACCCAGATCCCGGAAGGATTTGAGGCGACCGAGCAGCGGGACGAGAATGACGCCCGCACGAACACTGCCGCTCCAGCTCCCGCGTCGCCCGCCCAGGGGCCAGTCGGGGTAAACGTCGGCAGCGGCGCCAACGGCAAGACCGAGGAGGAGGCTGCGGGGCCACCCACCCGCTTCCGCGAAAAGGTCTTCACACTCACCAACGCGCTGGGATACGCCCAGCAGTACCGCCGGGAATACCAAAGGCGCAAAGAGGACCTATATCTGGCGGCGCTTGCTTTGACGCTGGAACGACACCTGTGGACTCCCCAGTTCGCGGCCGGCCTGCGCGGCGTATACGGCAACTTCGGCGAGGTGACGGACTTCGATCAGGCCACCCGCTTCGTCGCCGATCTCTCCGTCGCGCAACGATTACCCTACGGTGGGGAATTCACGGCCGCTGCTGTCAGCACGCTGATTCGCGACGTCAAACGGAACATCACCGCCTCCGAAGGGAGCTCGATCGCGCTCGGGCTGGATATCCCGTTTCTGCGCGGGGCCGGACACGTCGCCCAGGAGGACCTGATCCAGCTCGAACGCTCGCTGAGCTACGCTGTCCGTAGCTTCGAACGTTTTCGCCGCCAGCAACTCGTGGAGGTGGCGCGGCAATACTTCGCTCTACTGGCTTCGAAGCAAGCCGTTATCGACGCAGCCGATAGCTTGAAAAGGGCCGAGGAGGACCTTGAGCGGGCCGTGGAGTTTCAGAAGAGGGGAAAGGGCACTGTGCTCGAAACCGGCTACGCTGAGACCCGGGTGCTCGACCAGCAAAACAGCCTGGCGCGGGGACGCGAGTCGTTTCGGGCTGCGACCGACCGGTTCAAGATCCTCATCGGCATGCCGGTAGAAGAATTGATCGGTCTGGACGACTTGCAGGACATCCAATCGATCGAGCAGCAGATCGAGGAGGGTAAGTATCCGTTGCTGATCCAGCCCCCGGCCGCTGACGACGAGGAGCGCGCGATCGAAGTTGCGACCCAATACCGTCTCGAGCTCTTGACGGGCCGCGACCAGATCGACGACGCCAAGCGCGGCGTCGCGATCGCCAAGAACGCCTTGTTGCCTGATCTGGACTGGACTTCAAGTCTGACGTTCGACACTGACCCGGAGCGCTTCAACTTGGGAGCATTTGAACACGCGCGGGCCACCTGGCGCAGCGAGGTCATGCTCTCGATGACCGATCGGTTCAGCGAGCGTAATCGTTACCGAGCGTCGCTGATCGACGTTCGTCGGACCCAGCGCAGCTACACCGACCAACTGGAACGCATCCGTGCCGAGGTGCTCAGCGCGGTCAACCAGATCCGTCTGCAAGAGGAACTCGTGCAAATCCAGCGGCGGAAGGTCGAGGTTGCCAAGGAACAGAGCGACTTCGCACGGGATCAGTACCGCAAGGGCAAGATCGACAACCTCGACCTGGTCCTTGCGGAAGACCAGTATGTTGCCACCCTCAACCGGTTGAACGAGGCCAAAACCTCGCGCTGGAACGCCCTGCTCGACTTCCACCTCGCCACCGAGACCCTCCGAATCGACGAAGAGGGCGTGCAGCACGAGCCCCCGGCGCTCGAACCGCCGCCGCGCCCCGCATCCGACGCCGCAGGGACCCCTGATCGGTCCGGTGAAGAAGCGGGCGCGAGTAGGAACTCGTAGTGTCGAACGTCCCAGTCCGACGCCTTCTTCCCGCGGTCTCGCGTACGCGCCGGACTCAGAGGTCCGGCGCTACGGAGGTTCGGCGCTACACGAATCTGCCCCTGCCACTTTCCCTACGAACTGTCACGGCTGTTCGGTGTCCAGCGCGCCCCGGCGGAGAAACTCCTGGTACTTCGGGCGCAGCTTGCTGTCCACCACCCTGATTTTGGCCTGCTTGAAGAGCTGCATCGCGAGCTTGGCCATCGCCTGGGGAATCGCGCGCTCGCGAAGGTTCTGCTCGACCTCTGCGCGCTTGTCTTCGAAACGAACATTGTCAGTTGGGATGCGGCATTCAAGTTTCAGAATGTGGAAATACTGACCGGCGAGCACCGGGCTGGAAACCTCACCCGGCTTGAGCGAGAACGCGATCTCGCGCAACGCGGGCGGGATCTCAGGGTCGTCGAAAGTGAACGGTTCCATTTCCCCGCCGCGCGCCGCCGTCTCCGGATTCTTGCTCAGTCGCCGGGCGACGGCGGCGAACTCGGCGCCGCGTCCGAGCAGGTCGAGGGCCTCGTTGAGCCCGCGGGCGTCTCGCTGGTCGATCTGAATGTGGCTGGCCTTCACCTTTTCGCCGTAGGTCCGGGCGAATTCTTCGCGGAGCGTCTGCTCGGTAATCCGCAGGTCCTTCGCGACAATCTTGCGCAGGTGAGCATTGCGTTCCATCCCGACCATCAACTCGGCCATCGAGATGCCACGTTCGTCCAACACCTCCTGCAAGGCGGCGCGTTTGTTCTTCTCGGTGGCGTACTCACCGATCATGCCGGCGTTCTTCGCGATGCGAGTCAGCGCCGTCTGGAACTCGGCGTCAACGTCCGCCCGCGTGACGCGGAGGCCGCGCTGCTTCGTTTCCTGCTTGGCCAGTTGCAGAATGATCAGTTGCTGCAGCACCTCCACGCCGCGGGCATCGATTAAGACCTCCATCATCTTCACGCGGCTGATCGGGTGACCGTTGACGATCGCCACGGCGCCGCCGTCATCATCCGCGCGCGCGGCCGAGAGGAGGGTCGTCGCCAGCACAAAGAACGCGGCGGCAGCCATCCGTCGTTGCCTGCCCGAAAACACCGAGTATCCATAGCGCGGAAACATCAGATTCTCCTCACACGCGAAGCCGCTGAAACGGGGCGCGATCCGATCTTGCGAGCGTGACGTTCACGCTGTCGAGTGACCCGCCCAAGCGCCGGCACAGCGCGTCGAGCGCCAGCCGCTCGCTGGCATGATGCCCCAGGCAGATCGCGGTCACGCCGCGGCGCAGCAGTTGCAGGGCGTCGTGGTGCTTGACTTCGCCGGTCAGCACCAACGAATCGGGATCCACGAACTGGCGGACGCCGAACGCGCCGCCGGCGGCGGTCAGCGAACGGAACGACCGTCGGAGATCGCCGACGCAGGTCGCGAGCGACAGGTCCACGGCCTTACCCAGAGTTCGGACCAGCGCCGTGCCGCGTTGGGACTTTTTCAACTGGCCGACGCGCCCCAGGCCGGCCGCGCCCCGTCCGGTGAGTTGGTGCAGCGGATAGAGGTCGAAGGCCGGCTCTTCGTAGGAATGCGTCGCGTAAAGCATCCGCACCACGTCGCCGAGACGTTGACGCGGCACGACCATTTCCAGCCGTACCTCGTCCACGTATTCGAGGACCTGTTTGCGGCCGACGGCCGGACGGGTAGTCTCATCACCGCGAAACGAACCGTGGCCGGCGAGCTCGAAGCTGCATTCTGTGTAATGCCCGATCACGCCCCCGCCCGCCACCGATAGCGCGCGACGCAGTTTGTTCACCTCGGGCGGCGGTACGAAGACCACCAGCTTATAGGCACCGTTCTCCTCCATAGCCGGCGCCAGCGGCCGGCGCGAGACCGGCGCGAACAAATCCAGCAGCAGATCGTTTGTGCCGCCCACGGCGGTGTCAAAGGCCGTGTGTGTGGAAAGGATCGCGATTCGTGCCGCCAGCAGATCGGCCAGCAAGCCGGTCGGGCCATCGGCCTGCGGCGTGATCGCACGAATCCCCTCGAAGATCGGCGGATGGTAGACGACCAACGCGTCTACCCTCTTTCGCAGGGCTTCACGCGCTACCGCATCGGTCAGGTCGAGCGCGACCAGCACGCGGTGCGCCGGCCACTCCGAACGTCCGGCCAGAAGCCCGACATTGTCCCAGTCGGCGGCGCCGGCAAACGGTGCCAGCTTGTCGAGCGCCGCATAGACGTCCGCGACGCTTGGCCCCCGAGCGACCACCGGGCTTGTCTCCCGGGCCTTGCTTCGCCTAGCCTTTCGCTCACTAGGCATCGGCACACTCCCGTTCGACCAGCCTTAAATATGCCTCGTGCAACTGCGCGGTCGTCTCGCCGGGCTTTTCACTTCCGATCGGTTCGCGTCCGACGCGCACCACCGGAACGAGTTCCATCAGGCTGTTCGTGAGAAAGACCTCGTCGGCCTCCAGCAGGTCGTTGAGCGTTAGCGCCCGTTCGCGAACCGGAACTCCCAATTCGACCGCCAACTCGATCACCGTCGCACGCGTAATGCCGGGCAGCACCGGGGCATCCAGCGGCGGCGTGACGAGCTGTTCGTTCCGCACGAGAAAGACCGAGCTAATCGCTCCTTCGGCCAGCCGCTCGTCGTAGGTGAACCACAGCGCCTCGAACGCGCCGCGCGCGTGCGCCTCGCGCAACGAGGCCAGCCGCCCGAAATAGCTGGTCGTCTTATGGCCGACGGTCGGCTCGTGCTCCCCCTGCCGGTAGCCCGATACCAGCACTGTGACGCCCTTCGTGTAGCATTCCGCGGGATAGGCTGCGCCGGCGGACGCGGTGGCGATCACGGTCAGGTCCGGAGTTTCCTGCTCGGTAGGACGTAACGTGCCCGTCGTGACCGTCAGGCGCACGCGGCTATCCTCGTTCTCGGTCGCCCCGACCACCTGCTCGACATTATCACGTAGCTCGTCGGGATCAGGCAGGACGGACCAGCCGAGTGTACGAGCCGAGTTTGCCAACCGGTCCAAATGCCGCTGAAGCCGAAAGACCCGACCCTCGTAGGCGCGCATCGTCTCGAACAGGCCGATTCCCTGCATCAGGCCGGAGTCGAAAACGCTGACCTGCGCCCGATCCGCGGGCATCAGTCGACCGTTCAGGCTGACCCATTCACGCACGCGAAACTCCTTCAGAGTTTCGAGTTAAGAATTAAGAATAGCGAATTCAGAATTAGCAGCGCAAGTCGCCCATTATCACGGTGTGCCGACGCCCTTCCGTTCCCGGTTCTTAATCCGCTATTCGCTATTCTTAATTCGCT
>JBHHZX010000138.1:0-9425 GCA_046758265.1 Phycisphaerae bacterium | reverse complement strand
TGGGGGATCACGTGTTGCCCTTACCCTTTCCCGAGCCGACCTTGCCGCTGCCAAGGTGGCGCCGAATCTTCATCTGAAGGACCGTGGGATCGTAAGGCTTGACCACATAGTCGTCGGCCCCCGCAGTGATCGCTTTGTTCACGTCCTCCACCTCCGTGCGCGCCGTCAACATCAGGATCGGAATCGCAGCGGACGCCTCCGAACTCTTCAGGCGGGAACAGACCGTGACACCGTCCAGACCGGGCATTGCCACGTCGAGAATAATCAGATCAGGGGGTTGCGCTTCGGCCAGCGCGAGCGCTTCCTCCCCGCTCTTGGCCGTGATCACACGGTATCCGAGCAACTGCAGCCGGAACGTGATCAGATCGAGCACCTTCTGCTCGTCATCAACCAGCAGGATCGTCGGCTTCTTGTTCATGCCTTTCTTCCGTTCCAGGACCAGCGCCTATTGAAAACGCGCTCAGCTCAGCCGCGGCCCGCGCAAGAATCGCCTCGGGGCTGCTACCGTCTTCCGGGTAGGCGGCGACGCCGAACACCATGTGATACGCGCCGAAGGTTGCCCGACCGGTGCGAAACATCTCGGCCAGCGAATGCAGGACGCGGTCGATCATGGCGTACGCAGCAGGTCGCGTGCTGCCTCGAATCAGCAAGAGAAGTTGCCCCTCAATCGCCAGAACCGTGTCGGTGGGTCGCAGATTCTGAATCGCGACCTGTTGCAGGGCGGACAACAGGTCCGGATGGACACCTTCCCCTGGGTTACCGCTGTCGGTTTCGAAGCGCAGCAGCACGCTGGCCAACGGCGCGCCCAGCGGGCGGACGTCCTCGATGGCTTGCTGCGTCACCCGGACCATCCACGATTGCGCACAGGTTTCCGACTTGGGAAACCGGAAAACAAAGCACGATCCATTGCCCGGTGCGCTGCGGACCTGAAGCGTGCCGCCATGTCTCCAAGCGATGTCGCGCGCGATGGTCAGTCCCAGACCCATGCCTCCGCTGCCCGGCGGGCCCAGGGACAGCTCTTCCGCGCTCCCGCGTTCGAACGCCTGGAAAACACGTTCCTGGTCCGCCGCCCCGATTCCCGTACCCGAGTCATACACTTCGATTATGACCGACTCGTCCGCGCCCTCTGCTGTTGACGGATCGGAGTGCTCCGTCTCGGGGATATATCCGGTGTCCGGCGCGCCCCTTCTCGCTGCATCCATGACAAAGGCCCGAATCCGGATTTCCCCGCCGGTGGATGTGTGCCGAAGCGCATTGGTCACCACATTTCTCAGGGCCTGCACGAGGAGTTCGTGGTCTCCGGTCAAGATAGGGGACGGGTCGCCAATCTCGACATGCAATGAAATGCCCTGTTTTTCGGCAACCGGCTGCGCGCACAGGGTAGTCTGCTCCACTACACGCCGTATATCGACGGGGCGTGGCATCATCCGCAAAACGCCCGCCTGTGTGACCCACAGCGCTGTGAGATCGACCATCGCCCGGCCCAGGCCCTCAAGATCCTCCCTAGCGGAATCGAGCAGGCGGCGTTGCCCTGCGTTCAGCTCGCCCACCGCGCCCTCGTGCATCAGGGCGAGCGCCTCTCGCGCCGCCGTCAACGTGTTTCGAAACTCGTGGACGATCGCTTTGAGGCGGTTCACCTTGTCTGCAAGGAGTCCGCCTTCGGCGGGGCCGTCACCCGGCGGGCGTAGGATCACCACGCGCCATGCGGGCGAATCTGCAGCTCGCTTCCAGCGGAACATGTTGGCTTCGTATTGTTCGCCTCCCGGTACGCGGACGTGCGGGGTCACGGTCGGCCCAGCCCCATTGGCGGCGACCGAAGGCAGGGTCAAGAGAGAGTGTACCTTCGCGTCGACCATGACCGGTAGATCCGCAGAGTCGTCGCCAGTGGTCAGCCACAGCGAACGCGCTGTGGTGTTAAGAAACACACCGTCCGTAGGGCGGTCCACCACGATGGGTAGCGGGATGCGCTCCAGGATTTCCGCCAGAAGCTCGCCGGGCAGGCAACTACTTGCGCCGATCTGGCAGAACACAAGGTCGGTGCTGGCAGCGTCGGGTATCACTGACATGGACAATCCAGCGGTACGTCAGCCGCACCGCGTACGGTCCTCTGACTGACAGTCACTGCACTTTACCGTGCTCAGTATCGTCAATCGCAGGCCGATCCTTCATTCAGTACTCGAACGGCGATCGTCCGTGGCATCGACCTCGGGTCCCACGGCGCCCAGAAAGTCGACTGTTTATAGGCCCCGCATCATTGTCGGCTACGTGAGAGCGGTTCGAGGCGAGGTGTGAAAAGCCCGGGGCTGGCTTGTGGATTGGAAGCGATGCGTCTGGCGCGGGTTGCGGACGTGGCGATCGGCGACGGATTTCGTGAACTCAAGATCGCGACGGGAACACTGCGGAGACGCGCTAGGCGGCCCCGAAGACGGCGAATCGGAAACGGCCGCTTGTAAGTCTTCAAGTGACTGGGCGTTACAGGACTCGAACCTGTGACCTCATCCGTGTGAAGGATGCGCTCTAGCCGACTGAGCTAAACGCCCCTCGTCCGGTCGCTTCATCGGGCTACACGATTATCGTCCTGCTGTGCTATTTCGGTCAAGGGGTGGCGTCGGGCAGGGCCCGGACCGCATCCGCATAGTGTTCGTAGGATGCCCGCACCTCGCGCAGCGTGTCGCCGCCGAATTTGTCGAGCCAGGCCCAGGCGACCTCGAAGGCGACGACGTTTTCGGCGACGACGGCGGCGGCCGGCACGGCGCAGATGTCGCTGCGCTCGTAGTCGCTGCGCTCAGGCTGGAGCGTCTTGAGATTGACGCTGTCCATGCCTTGCAGGAGTGTGCTAATCGGCTTCATGGCGCCGCGGATGACGAGCGGCTGGCCGTTGGTCATCCCGCCTTCCAGCCCACCGGCGCGGTTGGTCTTGCGAAGGAAGCCAAAGTTCGGGCTCTTACGCTGGGCAGGATCGAAATAGATGGCGTCGTGGACCTGGCTGCCGGGTCGGCGGGCGGCCTCGAAGCCCAGCCCAATCTCGACACCCTTGAACGCCTGAATCGAGCCGACCGCCTGCATCAGTCGGCCGTCGAGCTTCTGCTGCCAGGAGAAGCACGAGCCGAGTCCGGGTGGCAGCCCGAACACGCGAACCTCCACGACGCCGCCGAGCGTGTCCTTGTCCTTTTGCGCCTGCTGGATGGCGGCGATCATGGGATCGACGGCCGCCGCGTCGGGCGTGTAGACGTCGTTGGCGTCGCGGGCTGCCTTGAGTTGCCGCGGCTGCGTGTCGTCTGCAACGTTGGCTCTGACCGGGCCGATCTCGCGCACGAATCCGACGCACTCCACGCCAAATTCGCGTAGGAGGCTCTTGGCGAGCGCCCCCGCCGCGACACGCGCTGCCGTCTCGCGCGCGGATGCCCGCTCCAGCGTTTCGCGGCAGTCGGTGGTGAGCCACTTCAGGCTGCCGGCGAGATCGGCGTGTCCGGGGCGCGGGCGCGGAACCTCGGGCGCGCGGTCGATCCGATAATCTTTGTTGGGCAGCTGCAGAACCAGCGGCGAGCCGATCGTCACGCCCCGCCGCACTCCGCTGAGAATGGAGACGGCGTCCTTCTCGATCCTCATCCGTCCGCTGCGGCCGTAGCCGCCTTGCCGCCGCCGCAGCTCCGCGTTGATTGCATCCATGTCGATTCCGAGGCCGGCGGGCAAGCCCTCGACGAGTACCGTGACGGCTTGACCGTGCGATTCGCCGGCGGTGCGGTAGGTCAATTCCGGCATGCTTGCTCCTGTTTTTGAGCCGAGGCCTGCCCGGGACGCCGGTGGCAGCGGCTCCCTGGCGCCGCCGGCCCGATCACGCGGAACAATGCTACTCCTATCCGTCGGGCCGGGGTAGTAGCAGAGCTCCCGCGCCGGGCGGACGCGCTGGATCTTTGCGACGAGTATGTCGGTTGACGAAAGGGCTTGGGAATCTATACTTAGCGATTCGCTGCGAGCGCCGGGCGCCCGGCATCCCTGGTGGCTCCAGGAATACTTAGATGAGAACAGCGAACAAATGTTACCAAGCCAGACCCGCTGACATCCAAGGGCAGCAGCGGTGGTTTGTCGTGGATGCGAAGGACCAGGTGCTTGGTCGGCTGGCGACCCGTATCGCCACGGTGTTGATGGGCAAGCACAAGCCCACCTACACGCCCCACGTGGACTGCGGCGATTACGTGATCGTGCTCAACGCCGGCCGCGTGAAGCTCACCGGCAAGAAGCGCGAAGAGATCGTTTACCAGCGTTACAGCGGGTATCCCGGCGGCCAGAAAACCATTCCGATTAAGCGCCTGCTCGAACGCTACCCGGAACGGGTCCTGCGTGAGGCCGTCCGCCGCATGCTGCCCAAGAACCGCTTAGCCCGCCGGATGCTTGGCAAGCTCAAGCTGTATACCGGTGATACGCACCCGCACCAGGCTCAGCAGCCTGAGCCGTTGCCCCTGTAAAGCTGTGGAGAGCCGGACGTGACCGAATCCGAAACGCCAAGGACGGACACGGCGAACGCGCCAGAACCTGCGCCCGTACCGCTGGCGAGCGCCAGCCAGACTGCGACCGAGGAGCTGCCTGAGATACCCCCGCCGCCTGCAAGTGGCGTGTTCTGGGGCACCGGGCGCCGCAAGTCCGCGGTGGCGCGCGTCCGCCTCATTCCCGGCGAGGGCAAGATCCTGATCAACAAGCGGGCGGTCGACGACTATTTCAGCGAACCGCAGGAGCGCTTGGCGGTGCGCGAGTCGCTGATCGCCACGCATACGGACAGCTTCTTTGACGTCTTCGTGAACGTTCGCGGCGGCGGGCACAGCGGCCAGGCCGGCGCGATTCGCCTCGGGGTGGCACGGGCACTGGTGAAGGCCAACAATCGCTACGAGCCGCTGCTGCGGGACAAGGGATACCTGACGCGCGACGCGCGAGTGGTCGAGCGCAAGAAGTACGGCCAGCGGAAAGCGCGTCGCCGCTTCCAATTCTCGAAACGCTAGCTGGCGGCGTCCCAGGCTTGAAAGGATAAGGCCGGGACGTGCGGAGAGTCGGTCGCCGTTCGTTGATATCGCCGTGGCGCTGGGCGGCGGCTCATTCCTCGCGTACGTAGCTGGTCTGGAACCCTTCCAGGTCCACGATCGAGAACACCTCGACCTCTCCCCGACCGCTCACGTCTTTCCGCCTGATGCCCAGCGAAGATTCGGGTGCCCAATCGCGACGCTCGTCGTTGTCGGCGAACGTGCTGCTGCTGACCTTAAAGACAACCTCGTTGTCCTCGATGGCCCAGGTCCCTTCGATTTTGTGCTTGGTCGGCTTGCCGGCCTTCGTACGCAGGCTGAACTCGAACGTCTTGCCCTCCTTGAGAGTGAGGTGACGGAGATGCGTCTGTTCCTTGCGCGGCTGCACCCGCGGACTTGGCGGGCCCTGATCCGCCAATTCGATCCAGCTTCCGACGATGGCTGACGCATCGATGGGGGGACGGGTAGGACCTTTCTCACAGCCAGTCGCCGCTGCGACGCCTACCAGCAGAAGACCACTCAAAACCGACCTGGCAGAACGAATCATCATTTGCTCCTCACAACGATCTCGTGACCATGTAAGCCTGACGGGACCGACAACATAACGCGCGGCGACGCGCTCGTACAGGCCCCGCGGGTGTTTCGGGCCGCCCCCGAGGATTCTGGTCCGGCCCGTGCATCTTGGCGGCTTGCGAAGCCGCGCACGCCCCGGAGCGGGGCCGGCGTTGCGTATTCTTCCAGCCGTTCGTAGACTACCCGCCTATACTCACTAAACGGCGTTTGAGGGAGCCGGCCGTGCCCGCAGCCAGTAATTACGGTATCGTGGTGATACTCATTCTCGCCCTGACGGCGGTTGCGGCCGTTATTCTGCTCTTAACGTACCTGATCGGGCCGAAGCGCGTGGGGGCGATCAAACACAGCACCTATGAGTCGGGGGTGGACCCCAAGGGTGATGCGCGGCGACGGTTCAACGTCCGCTTTTATCTGGTGGCGGTGCTGTTCCTGATTTTCGATGTCGAAATCATCTTTTTGTATCCCTGGGCGGTGTTGTACCCGCGGCTCAGGGCCGCTGAAGGAGCCGATCAGCAGTGGGCCGCCGGCCTGGCCGCAGCCGGGTTCACCCCCACCTTCTTCGCCGTTGCAATCGGCATTTTCTTCCTGTTATTGACCGTCGGGTTCATCTATGAATGGCGGAAGGGTGTGTTCAGATGGGATTGAGCGCGACAACTTCGACGGACGTGTCGGCGGGCGGTGAGTTCGCAACCACACGCCTCGACTTTGTCGTTGATGCGATCAAAAAGCATGGGGTTAACTGGGCTCGCAAGAACAGTCTCTGGCCGATGCCATTCGCGACGGCCTGCTGCGGCATCGAGTTCATGGCCACTGCCGCCAGCCGCTACGACGTCGCACGGTTCGGCTCAGAGGCCTGCCGTTTCAGCCCGCGGCAGTCCGACCTGTTGATCGTTGCCGGACGCATCGTCATGAAATTGCTGCCGGTCCTGCAGCGGATCTACGTGCAGATGGTCGAGCCCAAGTGGGTGATCTCGATGGGCGCCTGTGCTTCGTCGGGAGGAGTGTTCGACACGTATGCCGTGGTCCAGGGCATCGACCAGTTCCTTCCGGTGGACGTCTATCTGCCCGGTTGCCCGCCGCGGCCGGAAACGGTGATTGAAGGCATTATGGCGATCCAGCGGATCGTGCGGGAGGAAGGCGTTAAGTCGAGCAGGGAGCGCGGCAGGGGCCTGCAATTGGTCGTCCAGCCGCCGCAAATGGTCGAGCTCGGTGCCGGGTTCAAGGAAAGCTGCCTTGCCGAGCGAAGCAGCGGCCCGATTGTGTAAGAGCCCATTGGCAAGACAGGAAGAGCCGCGGGCCTGAAGCCCGCGCGGACGGCCGCGCAGACTAAAGCCTGCGGCTCGACAGAGGGTGCTTTGATGGCGACAGCCGATGCAATCGCGGCGCTCCAGGAGAGATTTTCGGAGCTCAACCTCGAGCCCGGGCCGCTGATTCGTTTTCTCGACGGCCGCGACTCGGACCAGTTATGCCTGCGGATTCCGCCCGAACGCTTAAGCGAGGTGGCCCGGTTCGCGCGGGACGATCCGCGGACCAGGTTCGAGCAGCTCTGCGATTTGGCGTGTGTAGATTATCTCAACTTTCCGGACGCCGACGATCGCTTCGGCGTGATCTATTCGTTGTTAAGCCTGACACACAATCATCGGCTGTGGTTGAAAGTCTTTGTGAACGATCCCGATCCCGAGCTGCCGTCGGTGACCGGTATTTGGCGCGGGGCGGAGTGGCCGGAGCGCGAAGTCTTTGACCTGTTCGGGATCCGCTTCGTCGGCCACCCCGACCTGCGGCGCATCCTCTGCCCGGAGGGCATCAAGGATCACCCCTTGCGAAAGGATTATCCCTTGCGCGGCAAGGGTGAGCGCGAGGCGTTCGACGTTGTCAGTCGGGATACCGCATGATTACTTCAGGTATCAACTTGATAAGATTTAAGTGGATTCAGGCCGTGTTTGTGGTCACGGCTTTCGGGCATTGGAGCCAACGGTGAGCAACGACGAGAGACCACCAAAACCGCATCCCGACTGCGTTTGGGATGAAGACCATGGCGTCTGGCGTTTCCTGGACGATCGGGATGAATTGCAACGGCGCGCCGACGAACTCACCGGCGAGCTGGGTGAGTCTGACCAGTGGGAACAGCACGGATTTCGGCGTAGGCACAGGGCGCGGGTGGATCGGCGTTGAATCCCGTCGGACCTGTTTGCCCGAGGACGACTGAGCAGGCAATCCCCAGATGACCGCTATCGACTTGCAGCCGAGGACGCTCAGGCGGGACGAAACTGACGGTGATCGCTGGACGCTGAATTTCGGGCCGCAGCACCCGGCAACGCACGGGACGCTGCACTTGCAGCTCGAGCTCGAAGGCGAACGCGTCGTGAAGTGCGTGCCACATATCGGCTATCTTCACAGCGGCTTCGAAAAGCTCGGCGAGCACCTCAATTACGACCAGTACGTGGTCGTGACCGACCGCATGAACTACTGCTCGCCGATCTGCAACAATGTTGCCTGGCATCACGCGGTCGAGAAGCTTTTCGGCCTCGAGATCACGCCGCGCTGCAAAGCCCTGCGGACCATCGTGCAGGAGCTCGGGCGCATCCAGGACCACCTGGTGTGCGTCGGGGCCAACGCCCTGGATCTGGGGGCGCTGACCGGTTTTCTCTACGGCTTCAACCCGCGCGAGCCGATCATGGACTTTCTCGAGGAGCTGTGCGGGGCGCGCTTCACAGTCAGCTACACCCGCGTCGGTGGCGTTATGTACGACGCGCCCGAGGGGTGGACGGACAAGATCCTGAGCTACCTGCGCAACGACCTGCCGCCGGCGATCAAAGACTTCGAAACGTTGCTGATCCGCAACCGGATCTTCGTCGAGCGTGTCAAAGGCATTGGCATGATCAGCCACGACGACGCGATCAACTGGTCACTGACCGGTCCAGTGGCGCGGGCCAGCGGCGTCCGGCGCGACCTGCGCAAGGACGAACCCTACCTTTGCTTCGCCGACAACTGGGACGGCCAAGGCGCGCCCGCCGTGGACTTCAAGGTTCCCGTCGCCTACGGCGGCGACGTGCTGTCCCGCATTCTGGTGCGACTGGAGGAGATCAAGCAGTCGTGTGCGATCATCGAGCGGGTGATCGACCTGATGCCGGAAGGGCCGGTCAACGTGCTGGCCGACGACGCCGTGACCTTGCCCGACAAACGCGAAATCTACTTCTCGATCGAAGGTCTGATCCACCATTTCGAGAAGATCATGACCAACCGCGGGCACGAGCCGCCGATCGGCGAGGCCTACGGGGCGATCGAAGCACCCAACGGCGAACTGGGCTTCTATCTGGTCAGCGATGGCGGGAACGCGGCGTATCGCGCTCGCTGCCGCCCGCCGAGCTTCATGAACTACCAGGTATTCCCGGTGCTCCTCGAGGGGCACCAGATCAGCGACGTCGTCGCGATACTGGGTAGCCTGAACATTATCGCGGCGGAGTTGGATCGTTGAGCGAAGTGCAAAATGCGAAGTGCAGAGTGCAGAGTGTAAAACGAAGTACAAGCCGTCAAGCGGTGGACGCTGTGACCTCTGGGTCTTTCATTTTGAACTTTTCACTTTTCACTTTGAACTGCCGTAGGAGTGTCCGTTGAGCTGGAGAGTCATCGACCGCACGACTGTGTCGGAAGACAAGCTCGGGCTGGCTTTGAGCGAGGCGGTTGAGGAAAAGATTCGGTCGTTCTTCCCGCGCTATCCCTTGAAACGGGCCGCGTTGCTGCCCGCCCTGCACATCGCACAGGATGCGATCGGCTACGTCTCGCTTCAGGCGATGAGGGACATCGCTGAGCTGCTCGAAATCCCGCCCTCGGCCGTCATGG
>JBHHZX010000137.1:0-9457 GCA_046758265.1 Phycisphaerae bacterium | reverse complement strand
GGCGCTCGAGCAGGATCACAACTTGATCGAGGAAGCCATGGCCAGCAAAGTCATCCTCGCCTCGCCGACGACGTTAATCGCCCTGCTCCGGACGGTCGCGTACAGTTGGAGGCAGCAGGAGCTGATCGAGAACGCGCGGCAAATCGGAAAGACCGCTCAATTTCTCTTCGAGCGGGTATGCAAGTTTGCTGAGCATCTGGGCCGGATCGGCGATAACCTCCGCCGCGCGACTGAAGCCTACAACGATGCGGTCGGCTCGTGGGAGAGACGCGTGTTGCCCATGGGCCGTCGGATCGGCGAGCTCGGGGTCACTGCCCGGCAGGCTGAATTCACCGAGATGAAGCCGGTGGACGCCCTGCCGCGCCCCGCCAACGGCCAAGCAGCCGCGAACGGTGGAACATAGCCGTTTACACGCCGGTGTCATGCAGCTGACCTCCGCAAACGCGCAATGCTTGCAGGAAGCCGCTAGACTACCGGCCGGTGAAGTGCAGTCGGGGGATGCATTTCACAGTAGCGAGAGGATCCGTGGAAGCGATGTCGCCAACACCGACACCCGTACCGGCGCTGAATCTCGCCGGCAACTTTGCGCAGGTGCGCGACGCCGTGCTGGCCGAGATCGCGCAGATCTGCGACTCGGGCTCTTACGTCCTCGGCCCGAAGGTCGCGGCGTTTGAGGAGGCGCTGGCGGCTTATTGCGGGAGCAAACACGCGCTGGGCGTCTCGTCCGGAACAGACGCCCTGCTGGTGGCGCTGATGGCGCTGGGGATCGGCGGCGGTCACGAGGTGATCGTGCCAACGTTCACGTTTTTCGCCACCGCCGGCTGCGTTGCCCGCGTCGGCGCCCGGCCGGTCTTCTGCGACATCGACCCGCAGACGTACAACCTCGATGTCGGCCAAGTCGAAGAAAAGCTGACCATGCAGACCAAGGCCGTCATCCCGGTGCATCTGTACGGGCAACTGGCCGACCTGCGTCCACTGCTGAGCACCGTCAACCGCTATGGCATTGCCGTCATCGAGGACGCCGCCCAGGCGATCGGCGCGAAAGAGAGCGGCCCCGACGGGAAGATGGCCGGCGCGCTGGGCACCATCGGCTGTCTCAGCTTCTACCCGACCAAGAACCTCGGTGCGATTGGCGACGCCGGCGCCCTGCTCGCCAACGACGCCCGCCTGCACGAAAAGGCCACCAAGCTGCGGCTGCACGGCGAAACTACGTGCTACCACCATGCGTATGTCGGCGGCAACTTCCGCATCGACGCCCTCCAGGCGGCAATCCTGACGATCAAGCTGAAACACCTGGACCGGTGGAACGGCGAGCGCCGCAAGCGGGCCGCCCGCTACGGCGAACTCTTTGAGCAAGCCGGCCTTGTTCCCGAGCACGTCCGCCTGCCCCGCTCGGGTGCCCCCGCCCTGGCGCAGCACGGGGCGGGGCGCGGCGAAGGCCCGCCCAATCACGTTTACCACCAGTACGTCATCCGCGCGCAACGCCGCGACGAGCTGTTCGAGCACCTGCGGGCGCGGAAAATCGGCGCAGGCATCTATTATCCGGTCCCGTTGCACCTTCAGGAATGCTTCGCCCACCTCGGCCACAAGCCCGGCGACTTCCCGCACGCCGAAAGAGCCGCCGCTGAAGTACTGGGCCTACCGATTTACCCGGAGCTGACGGACGCACAACAGGAGGCCGTGGTCAAGGCGGTTGCGGCTTTCTACCGGCGCTGATCAGAGCCCGGAGCGCCAGCGACGGGCGGTATCCCGGCCCGCTGCCAAAGGAACCCCGCGCCCGCGCTTGGGGCTCGGATACTCACAATTGCAACTTCGGGCAGGCTTTGTTCGTATAAGAAGGTGAACCCGGAGGAGCGCGCTCATGTCTCGTGGCACGATCAGTGTCACTGTTGCCCTGTGCCTCGTCGGCGGCTGTCCTGTCGACCCCGCTCTGGTAGACCGAGACACCGACTGGACGATCCCGACCGATTTTGACGGGATCTGGCGAATCACCAGCGAGACCGGGCTCGCCAACCGCTGCGTCACGATCCTGGGCGATCGAATTACCCAGGCCTCCGAATGCGACAGCGGCTTCACGCTGATCGCGGACTCCGAACCCAGCGCACGCAGCGGAAACCAGATCATCTGGACGTTCCGCACGTCCGAAGCCAACGGCGCGGTACTCCACACCATCAGCGTGTTCGTGCAACCGGACGGCACGCTGCGCGGAAAGTACTCGCTCCGCTTACCCGACTCGACTTTCGCTCTCACCGACCGAATCATCATGGAGCGCAGGCGGGTACGGGCGTAGCAATTGCGGATTTCGGATCGCCGATTTTGGATTCCGAGACCAGAAGCGCATAAGGGCTTCGCGAACTGAAGAACCCGATCCGCAATCCGAAATCCAGCGTCGGCTACGGCGCTGCCGCCGCACACTGCTCGAGCGGCCGGGCGGGCAGCGGCGCTGGTCCAACGGGCTCGACTTCTTGCACCGGCCGCGAAGCTGACTTCACTCGCAGCGCCTCCATCGGCGGCAGGTCATCGAGGTCAACCAGGCCGAACACGGCGAGGAATTTCTTCGTCGTCCCGTAGAGCAGCGGGCGGCCGACCACCTCGGCCCGGCCAAGGACGCGAATCAAGCCCATGTCACGCAGGCGGGAAATTACCTCGCCGCAGGCCACGCCCCGGATCGCCTCGACATCCGCCCGGATGACCGGTTGCTTGTAAGCGATGATTGACAACGTCTCGAGCGCCGCTGCACTCAGCCGTGTCTCACTGCGTTGCTTGTTCAGCTTCGCCACCCAGGGGCGGAAGTCCGCCAGCGTCATCATCTGATAGCCGCGCGCGATCGCCTCGATCCGGAACGACAGCCCCATCTGCTCGTATTTCCGGTTTAACGCCTCGATTTGCCGGCGAACTGCTGCGGGCGTGCAGGAGCCGGCCAGATCGGCCAGACGAGCTGCGCTCAGGGGCGCGTCCGACGAGAAGAGGATGGCCTCGATGATCTGCGCCGTCCTGGCCGTGTCGGCATCCACAGCGGCATCGCATGCAGCGTCGGCGGCTGATTCGTCGTCCACGGCCTGCGCGGCACCGCCATCGAAAGCGGGCGCCGGCCCATCTTCGAGCGGCGGCGCTCTTTCAGACTCGGCCGGGAGAGAAACCTCGGCAGAAACGCCGGCGTCGATGTCGCTCATTTCGGAACGGGTCAGCGTGCAATCCGTTGCGATCCCCAGAGTGCCCGTGTCATCCATGACGTCTTACTCCTCGCACCCCAAAACCAACGGTAATAGTAACCGCGCTTTGCGCCGCCGTCCAGCGCGATCCGACCTAGTCCAATACTTTGTAGCTTGCTGCGGTCTGCCACGCCGACGGGAGAATGAGACGCTCACGTCTGCCGGGGCATAGGTTTATCGGCCACTCGGCGACAGCTCTCGCGCCAACGGATCGGCAAATCTCGCTCGGCGGTGCGCACAGCAACACTGCGGACGCAGCGACGGTCGGGTCCGCGATCCTCGAAATGCCGGGCTAAGCCGGAACGCGCCTGTTCAAACGTGCCTTCTCGATCGTACGATACCCTCGCGATGAGCCGTGAACCCTGGCAGGACGGTCTCGATGAAGAGCCCTATGAGGACGACCTGCTCGACGACCCGGAGGGTCCGCAAGCCTGCGACCTGGTCGGCAGCCGGGACAGCGACGAGCACGACGTCGTTCCGTGCCCGCACTGCGGTCGCGAAATCTCCGAGCTCAGCGAGCGCTGTCCGCATTGTGGCGATTGGATCGTTCAAGACGCCGGCGCCGGCTCGAGGCGTCGGTCGGTGTGGATCGCGATCGCGATCCTCTTGCTGGTCTTGATCTTGTTATGGGTTTTCTGAGGGCCGTGGCCTGCGGTGGCCGTTCAAGGCTTCGAAGCTGTGGCGTGCCATGGTATAATTCTTGGCACGTGACCTGGCGATAGCAGACTGGCTTATGGGGCGCACGACGCGTACCGGACGGAGTCGAATCATGCGAAAAACACTGATGCTAGCGGCCGGAATCGGCATGCTGCTGGCGAACGTGGCATTGGCGCAGAGGAAGGATGACGAAGGCCTGCAGGTCGGGGATTACGCGCCCTCCATTGAGGCCAAGGAATGGCTGAACGTCGAGGAGGAGGTGGACATCCCCTCGCTCGCAGAACTGCGCGGCATGGTCGTCGTTCTGTTTTTCTGGGTCTCGTGGCACGAAGGCGGCGAGCATCTGCTGCCGGTCGTAAACATGTTGTCGTACAATCCCGTGATCGGGCGAACGGGCGGTGTCTATACGATCGGCGTTACCGATGCCGACCGCAAAGTCACCCAGCCCCTGATCGAGGAGGCCAAGATCTTTTTCCCCGTCGCGGTGGAATCGGAAGCCGCCAAGGAATACGGCTACGAGGGCGGCTTCGGGTTCGTCGTGATCGATCCGGAAGGCAAGATCGCCTTCAAGGGCAGCGGGAAAGGCGACCTGGACGGCGCGGCCAAAGCGATCACCGACTTGCTGAAAGAGTTGCCGCCCACCAAGACGCACCCGGACGAAGCGAAGGTCTGCTACCGCATGCTCGACGAGGCCCGCGACTTGGTTCGCGAGGGGAAATACGCCAAGGCCTTTAAACCCGCCCAGCAGGCCTTCGAGCGCTCGGTCCTGGGTGATCGGCTGCGGTCCAAAGCGTGGGAGCTGCGCGACCTGCTCGAGCAGCTCGGCTACGAGCGGCTCGCAGGGTTTGAACCCCTCTTGGAGCAGAAGAAGCATGACGAAGCAGCCGAGTTGCTGCGGCTGGTCATCCGGCGCTTCCGCAAGCTCGACTGTTACAAAGACGCCAAGAAGCTTTACGAAACGCTCGAGGAGGAAGACGAGGACTTCAAGGAAGCCGCCAGCAAATTCAACGATGAAGACACCGCCGCCCGCCTGTACCTCGAAGCACGGGACGACCTGAAGGCCCGCCGTTTCGGCAAGAGTTATGACAAGCTCAAAAAGATCGTGACGGAGTATCCCAAGACCCAGGCCGCCGAATTCGCCGAAGCGATGCTCGACCGCATGAAACGGAACAAGGACTTCTGGGCGCGCATCCGCGATCACGAAGTGGAGGCCGAATGCAAGATGCTGCTTGCGCGGGCGCGCAACCTGAAGGAACAAGGTCGCCACGAGCAAGCGGAGAAGATTCTTCGGCGGATTATGATCGAGTACCCGGACACGGTTTGGGCGGAAGAAGCCGTAGCGGAACTGAAAGACATGCCTTAGGTGGGCTGGTTGCCCCATTCGAGGGCCGGCGGGCTTGTCACCGGGGCATTCAGGTTGTACCCGCCTGTTCGCGACCCCGAATCCCAAAGCGATGTCGCTGCGCGTCATGGGCGCGGCTTGCCGTCGCACGCGCGCGGGTATCAATGTAAAATCGTATGGTGCAGTCAGCGTGACCCGCGCCGGAGTCTGCGTCCATGGAGCATAAGGACCCCTATGAAATCCTGGGCGTCCCGCGCACGGCCTCGCCAGAAGAGGTCAAGCGTGCCTACCGCCGGCTCGCCAAGGAACTGCACCCGGATCGTAACCCGGGCGACAAAGCCGCTGAACGAAAATTCAAGGAAGTCCAAGCCGCTTACGAAGTCCTCGGGGACCCGCAGCGCCGCGACCAATATGACCGTTTCGGCGCCGGCGGCCCGCTGCCCGATTTTCAAGCCTGGACCACCGGCGGCCCCTCGCCCTTCGAGGGCCTCAACTTCGATTTCGGCTCAATGGGGGACCTGGGCAGCATTTTCGAGCAATTCTTCCGACGGCCCCGGGCGCGCGGTCGCGCGCGACGCACCACCCGACACGCCGCACAGCGGGGCGCCGATATCGAGCACACCATTGAACTGAGCTTCGAAGAGGCAGCCCGCGGCACCTCCCGCGAGGTCCGGCTCACTGCCGACGGCGGCAACGCCCCCACCCAACGCATTGAATTCCGCATTCCCGCGGGCGTCGCCGACGGCCAGCGCATACGCGTCAAAGGCAAGGGGCAGGAGGGTCCGGGAGGTCGCGGCGACTTGATGATCCGCTGCCGCGTTCACCCTCATCTGTTCTTCCGCCGCGACCAGAACGACATCCTGCTCGACCTCCCGCTGAGCCTCACTGAGGCGCTGCACGGCGCGAAGATCGACATCCCCACGCTCGATGGGATCACGCGAATCACGGTTCCGCCCGGCACGTCCAGCGGGACGAAGCTGCGGCTGCGTGGCAAAGGGATCTGCGACCAACGCAGCGCAACGACCGGCGACATGTACGCCGTGACGCGCCTGCTGGTTCCGAAGGAGATCTCGCCTCGCGCACGAGAACTGCTTGACAAGCTCGCGGACGAGCTGGATCAACAGCCGCGGGCGGGGCTTGGCTGGCCGGTGTGAGGTGACCGAGATCATGCAGTCCGAGCAGCGCCAGCCCAGTCGCCTTGCGATCGGCTTCGTGGTCGTCGGCCTGGCGCTCTCCGCCGTTGGCATCGCTTATATGATCTATGCCGGTCGCGAGCGTCACTTGCCGCCGCTCACAGCGCCGGAGCCTGACCCGCGGATCGAGCAGCTTGAGGCCCTGGTCAGGATGCTGACGCACTCGTTTTTCTTGTTCCTGGCCTTCCTGATCGGGTCCTACTTGATGGTGCGTATCGGCCGGCACGTGCTCGACCGCAAGACTTCTCGCGAACGAACCGAGTACGTCGATGCCTGGGGCAAATACCGGCTGACGCAAGATGAGATTGACACCGCAACGCGCCAGTTGGACGAGGACTTTCCGCCCGAGGCCTCGCCGGGCGACGCTGCACCCCAGCCGCCTCCCGAAAACCCCTAACCGTTAGGGAATGCTGGATGTCAACAACCCCCCCGCCGCCCTCCCGCCGTCCTTCGACCGGCATGGTCGAACGCCTGTACGTTTTGTGGGTCGTCAGCTCACTCTTGCTCGTGCTGCTGGTCGTCGTTGTGACGCTGTTCGGCAGCGGGCAGCTACGCCGCCATGCGGCGCGGATCTCGGAGCAATCACAGGCGATTGACCAGTTGCGTGATGACTTGTCGCTGACCCGGCGGGAACTGGAGAATCTGAAGGCGACCGTAGCATACGCTGCGCCCGCGCCCCGAGCGCCGCCGATCGCGCCTGAGGAACCTCGCGGACCGACGCAGCTCACCGAGGACGAGCCCCTCGCGCCGCAGCCCGCACCCACCGCTACGGTTGCGCCCGATGACGACGCCATCAACGCCCTGCTGAACAGCGCGCTGCGCGAAAGCGACGATATGCCGTACGAACTGGCGGATCGTGCGGCGGCAGAAGGGGCACTATGGGAAGGGCTGGCCGGCGCCGGCCGCACAGCGTGGAGCGGGCAGACCTGGGCGCGGTTGGCGGTCGTAGCCTGCTTGCTGGACCGCGACGAGCCGGCCAAGGTATTCGCCGCCAGCACCCAGGCGCTCAACGAAATTCCGTACGCTTATTACGAGATTTCCGCCCGCAAACTGCTCGCCAAGGGACGAGGTACTGAAGCCATCGTCTTCGCAAGGCGTCTGGCCGCCAGCCGGCCCAGCGCCCCACAGGCGGCCCTCCTACTGGCAGAGGCGTGCCGCCTGAACGGGCATCTGGCAGCGGCCGACGTCGCGCTCGAAAAGCTCGATAACATCGAACCGCTATCGTCGGCTGACAAACTGCGGCTCGGCCGCTTGTTCGTCGCGTTGGAGCGCTGGAATCGCCTCGACGCCCTGCTCGGTTCTCTTGACGAGGTTCCACAGCCCGCGCTGCCGCAACTCAATCACCTGCGCGCCGTGCTGGCGATCCAGCAAGGCCGACTGCCCGAAGCGCTCGCCATCCTCGATAACCTGTTGACCGAGCAACCCGAGGGTGGGGCGGGCGTCTCGCCCGCCTACCCCGACGACTACGAGCTGCGGACCTGGCGTGGCGTGGTCTTGCTCTACGCGGGACAATTCCGGGCGGCGCGCGAAGCCCTCGCGCACGCCCAGGAACATCGGGACCGGCCGGAGGCCTGGTACTGGCGTGGCGTGCTCGAAAATCGCGCCGGAAACCCCGATGAAGCCATTCGGTGCCTCGACCACGCGCTGGCGGCTTCACACGACTTCGCTCCCGCCTGGGAAGCACTCGGCCTGATCGCACTCAACCGCGGCGACCTCCCGACGGCGCTGCTGAACCTTACCAACGCCGTAAACGTCAACCCGCGCCGGCCCTCGGCACACTTTCTGCTCGCGCTCAGCCACGCCAAAGCGTCACGCCCGCGCGAAACCCTCGAGGCCTTGCGCAGGGCCTTTCACCTCGACCCCTCCCTGCTCGAGGCCGCCCGGCAAGCCGGAGTCATCACCCGCATGTTCTCCGAGGACGAGCTCGCGGCGCTCGCTCGCGCTGCCGTCGTCGCCCCACCGAGCCCCGTCGAGTCCGACGAAGGGGAACCCGACTAGCGCGCCGCTGCGCGGTGGTGGCGCGTGTAGCGTTGGGCGTCCCAAGGCGTGAGGACGTCGCCACCCGCGGCTCGGCGGTCTACAGGCTACTTACCCGCCGGCGTGTGCCTGCGGGTAGGACACGCTGGCCGGCCGGTCACGTCGCGGGGAAACGACGCAGATGAGCACACCGATAAACAGCACTGTGCCGGCAGCGATCAACCACGTGTCGGGCAATTCGGCCGCCGGCTCTGCCGGGAAGCCCCAATCGACCAGTAACGATCTGATCCCATGGGGGTGCGCGACCGTAATCGTGATGGCGTTGTGCATGAAATGGAGGATCATCGCGGGCCAGATGGAGTGATATTGCACGACGAGCAAGCCCAGCAGCAGGCCGAGCGCAGTGCTCACAACCAATCGCTGAGCACTGTAGTGCGCCATGCCAAAGGCGATCGCCACCACGACAACCGCCCCTGCCCGGCCCAGGCTGGCCCGCAGGCCGGTCAGCGCGTACCCACGGAAGAAGAGTTCCTCGCACAAGGCCGGCACGACCGCCATGAAGAACACGAGGGTGAGCGGGTTCACCTCCCACATCCACGCGGTCTGGTGCTCGAGCATCTGCGCGACTTTCGAATCCATTGGCAGCACCCGTTGCTGAATCTCGTTCCAGCGCAGCGCGAGAATCCAGGTTGAACACCCGAAGCACGCCGCCGCCACCAGCCCGCGCGGGTCAGGCGCACTCAGCCGGAAGGTACTGCTGGCGTTGACGCGCATATAGCGCGCCGCGAACCACGGCCCGATCCCGAACAGCACGATGATTGTCAGCGCCACGGCGTTGAGGTAGCGCAGCCCCTCGCTCAACCCGGATTTCGCGATCGCCTGCTGGACGTAGAAATTCAGCGAATAGGCAAGGGTGACCACGAGCAGGGCTTGGGCGGCCGTCGGCACCGCCCGCGGCTTGAAGTACCGCCGCTGGAAGACCGTCTTCACCGAGCCCGAATCGGCAAACAGCACCGCCTCCTGCCCGAACAGCTTCGCAGCCACGGCGACGGCCGCCCCGGCGTACAAACTGGTTG
>JBHHZX010000136.1:0-9494 GCA_046758265.1 Phycisphaerae bacterium | reverse complement strand
AGTACTTCTGTAGCGAGGGCAACGGAGCTCGGGAGGAACAAGGAGTACGATCCCGAGGAACACTGCTCGAATCAGTGTCAGCTATCCGTTAAGTCGTACGTCGCGGCCAGTTCCCTTGACGTGGCGGTTGTGCTCAAATAACGCTGATGGCAGCAGGCAGGAAACCTCCCCTACCGGGGTCGGCCGGTAACAGTTTGCGATCTGCACCGGAAAGGTGGGGAATAACGTGGGCACACAATACCCTGCGGCAGGAGGAGTACCATGTCCGGCAGCATTACCACTCTTGGAACGCGCCTTTTCGTTCTCAGCATCTTGGTGGGACCGGCGTTCGCCCAGACCGTCCCCGGTATGCTGGTTCAGGAATACGCGTTGCTGGATGCCCCGTTGGAAATGACGTTCGACGCAACCAGGGTCATGTACGTCGGTCGCGGTGACGGTCAGGGGCTTGCTAAGATTCACAGGATTGGCATCCGCGGAAGCCCTGTCGAGGAGTACGGCGACGACCCGACTCCCGACCCTGACTCGGTGTTGTATGATGCTATCGGCTCGCTCACGGGTGTGGCGGGCTCTGTTCTTGTCGCGGGGCACGTCACCACGGGAGTCAGCCGGTTTTCCGCAATTCGCCCTGACCCAGAGGTCGTGACGCTCTTTGAAACGCCAGGCGTGTTGGGGAATCCCCAGGGAATGGACCTCGACTCCTCCAATCGTGCGATTGCTGCTGGACAGGACGGAAGCGCGTACTTGTTCTCGGAGAGCGGGGCGACTTTTGAGCACCTGTTTACGTTGCCGGCCTTGAACAGAAAAGTGTCCGTGGACCGGGCGCTGGATTACATCTACACGGGGGCCCACCGACGGTACGATCGGAGTGCATGACGTTAATGGTAGCCCGGTTGGCGACGGCATCTTCGCGGATGATTTGACGTCCGGAATATCAAACCCGATTGCCATCGGGCCGGGTACTGCGCTTCGGGACGCGTACCTGTACGCTGTCGACAAGACCACCGGTGACCTGATCGGGTGTGACGCCTTCAGCAACGGCACTGTCATCGGGACGGGCTTCGGCGACGCAAGCAGTGGCGCGAGTGACCTCGCTTTCGGTCCTGATGGAGCCCTTTATGTGTCCTTCGGCAGCGCTGATCGCATTGTCAGGATTATCCCAGAGCCCGCCACTGCGACCTTGCTGCTATTCCTGCTGGCAGCGCTGCCCAGTCGGCGACGCGTTTGAGTAACCGTTGCCCGAGACAGGCGCAATCTCGCCGGGGGAGCGCGTCCTCGCCCCGTTGGCAGGGACCCCCGGCTTCCAACCGTTCCAGCTGGTAGTCACTGCCCCTCGACGAGTAGTCACCACGGCAGCGGCGCGCAGAGTCCGCTTTGAAGATGCAGTTGGCCCGGTCGTTACCCTCACTGCGGGGTGCTTCACGCTATCCAACGATGGGGGATTGACCTTGTGCACCGACAGCAGGCCCGACTGGTGCATCGCGCTTCCCACGGCCTTGCCTGATCTGAGGCTGTGCCGGAGGGTACGTCGTCTCAACCACGGCTGAGAAGAAGAAAGTCATCCTGCTGCGTAGCTCGCCCGAACTGTGGACGCGCCTGAACCGCCGGGCTCAGAACGAGTTCCGCAGCGTCAATGCCCAGGTCGAGCGCATTCGCGTGAGGCCGTACACAAGCGTGAGAAGCGTCCCAATGCGGACACCTCCGCGTCCCACGACGCCCCGGGGCTTTGATTTGATTAGTCGTGCACACGCGCCTCAGTGACCAGGCAATCAACGCAGGTCGTGGCGGAGCCGTTTTCGGGCTCCCGTGCGTTGCGGGCCACCGCCTCAGGACCATAAACTGCAAATTCCGCCGGCGACGACGTCGCGGGATATCGGCACACTCGCTGAATAGCTCGCACCAAGCGTCTTCTTCCGTGAGGAGCAACATGAGCAGATCCGCAATAACTCAACGGTCGTCCGCGTGTCTGATCGCGGTCGGGCGTATTGCTGTGGCGCTGCTACTAGGCGGCGGCATCAGCACGGCAATCGCTGACGAGACCGGCAAGGACTCGCCCGCTGCAAATGCGGAAACTAGAGTGCCTCACCAGAGCGTCCACATCGTGTACTTCAACCCCGCTGACCGCGAGTGCCTGCCGGACTACCAGGAGCGGATCGACCGCATCATGACCGACATTCAGTCCTGGTATCGCGATGAGATGGAGCGGAACGGTTTCGGGCCGATGACCTTCCCACTCGAGCGCGACGAGAACGGCCGCCTCGTTATTCACGTCGTGAAGGGCAACCGCACCTACGCCCGCAACGAGGAGATGGGGACGGAGGAGATTCGCGACAAGCAGGTCAAGCCCGCGCTGCGCGCGAAAGGCATCGACATTGACCAGGAGCACATCATCATCTTCCAGAACCTCGTCTTCGTAACGGAGCAGGAGGGAGCAAAGGTGACCTGCGCCTGGTGCCCCTACTGCGGCAGCGGGACCCACAAGAGCGGCACGGCCTGGGTCACGGACTTCGAACTGCTCGACCCCCTCAACCTGCCGAAGAAGAGCCCGAAGATTCTTGACGGCGGCCGCCGTCCCTACACACTCGGCAAGTACGTGGTCACCTACATGGGTGGCGTCGCACACGAGTTCGGCCACTCGCTCGGCCTGCCGCACAACGAGCAGACCGAAGAGCAGTTCGAGGAGCTCGGCTACACACTCATGGGCAGAGGGAACTACCACCTCTTCGGCGAGCGCGCCGGCGAGGAGAAGGGGTCCTACCTCTCCAAGGCACACGCGACGATCCTGCCCTCACATCCACTGTTCAAGCGCAACGCGAAGGACATCGACGTCGAGGCCGACTGTCAGTTTCGCGAGATCGAGTTCGCCGCGGGTGACGGCGAGTACGTCGTCACCGGCCGCGTCGAGTCGACGCCCCCCGCGTACGCGGTCGTTGCCTATCACGACCTCATGCAACACCACGTGGACTACGATTCGACGAGCTGGGTCGGGGAGGTCGACCAGGACGGGCGCTTCGAGGTTCACGTCGGCGCCCTCCAGCCCGGCTGGTACGAATTGCGGCTCCGCTGCTACCTGGTCAACGGCGACAAGGACGAGCTGAAGTACCGCTTTACGCTCGGGCCATCGTTGAAGATCCCGGCCGACAAGCTCAAGCGACAGACACTGTACGAGCTCTACGCCAAACCGGCGATCGAGGCCAAGGATCCGGAAGCGTTGCGCGCCGGCATCGCGAAGCTCGCCGACTTCAACGACGTCCACTATCGGCGGGCCAAGGCCTACCACCGCGTCATGACGCGTAAGGAAACCGAACAGCAAGAGCTCAGTGCCATCGGCGACGACGTCCGCGAAGTGCCGCTCTCGTCCGTCAAGTGGGTGTCGGCAACGGTCGGTTGGGAGAAGCCCGCGCGCGATTACGTCCCTGACAACATGCCGCTCGAGTCCGGCGAGCAGTTTCACGAGACCGGTCTCTACGCCCACGCGAACTCCAGCTACGTCTACGACCTCGATGGCAAATGGAAGAAGTTCGTCAGCGGCTACGGCCTCCAGAACCTTAACGAAGGTTCGGTTATCTTCGTCGTCAAGTGCGACGGCAAAGAGAAGTTCCGCTCTGAGCTGATGAAGGACTGGGTCGAAGGACGGGTCGAGATCGACCTCGCTGGCGTCGACACGCTTGAGCTGATCGTCGAAGACGGCGGCAACGGCAAGTGGGCCGACTGCGGCATCTGGTTCTCGCCGATGCTGACGCGTTATGCGCGGGAACCCGGCTATGGCGCGGCTGCGGCCGTGCACTGCAGGACGCAGACTACCACGGCGACGGCGGAGCAGCCACAGCGAGCCAAGAGGCGCTAATACTCTGCCGCCAAGCCGTTCGCGCCGCCCGGCAGCGGGGCTTCCTCTAAGAGCCTATCCCACAACTGTGGCACAGGTTTGTAACCTGTGTGTTCACCGGTTGAAAACCGGTGCCACAGGGGTTATGGGATGGGCACTAAGGGCAGCGGCTCTTCCATCGACGGCAACGGATCGTCCGCGGACGTCCGGCGCTCTTCGGCGGGGCTCTGGGACTACTCCCCAGGCGTCCGACATGAGCGATCTCAATCAACCCAGCCCATGATGCCAGACGCGACGCCGCGACCCATGGGGCTCCCGTCATCGTGCCTCCACTCGAAGCATGGCGATGCCATAGGCGGGAAGCTCGATCGGTCCGTCAATGCGTTCGCGGCGTGATTCATCTGGATCACTCAGGTAGACATCGGGTTCCTGAACAGACGACGTGAGGCGTACGCTCTCGGGTCTGCCCGACGCCGCGAAGAGACGAATCATCCGGGCCCGTCCGTCACGACTGGGCTTGAACGACGTCACGATCACGCCGGGAGCATCGAGCGTGAACACCGAAGCCAGCGCGGGTGGCCCGTCGGCCCGCGCGGGCACGGCGATCAACGGGCGGTTGCGTTCGATACCGAATCGCGCGGCCGCCGTCTGGTCGCACAGTCCCTTGTAGGGTCGGATCGAGTAGCGGAACATCGTCGACCCTTCCTGGTCGGCCTTGTAGTTGGTCTCCCAGTAGTTGTTCATCACGTATGAGAACAGTGTTTGCGACGGCTCGATATGGCGCAGCCAGCTGTGGGAAGCGCCGGAGGGGTACTCGACGTCGGTGCGGATCGCGCCCAGTTGCACGAGCGGCGCGTCGATCGTGGCCCAAGTAATACCATAGTCAAGGTTCGACACGTCCACCCAGCGCTGGATCGCGAAGAAGTTCTTGCAGGCGCCCACGATCTGATCCCTTTCGGGCCGCACGACGGCCCAGGGCATGTCCATGCGGACATTGCCGTCGGGCACGTTGAACGGGAAAGCGAAGTGAACACCCTCCTTCTCGCGGACGGGCAGCTTGTCGACGATGTTCGTGATGTCGACGCGGTTGAGGCCGTCGATCAGGCGAATCTCGCGAACGAGCTTTCGTGCGCCGGGAGCACCGGAGATCACCTGCACTGTGCCGACCAGCGGACCACGATCGAGCACGCTGAACCCGACCGATCCGTTTTCGATCCGCTTCTGGTCGTTCGGATCGCGCCCGGCGACGTAGACGTAGTCGTTCAGGCCGAACCTGGAACCTTCATCGACCAGGTTGGTGGGAAGCCCCGCGGCCTCGAGTGCTGTAATCGCGCCAGACTGCTCATCGAGTGTGACGCTCAGCAGACCGTTGGCGAGCGAAGTCCGTCTCGCGATAACCCGCCCTGTGCCCGGTGCGTGACCGGCATGTACGGTGAAACGCGCCGAGCCTAGCGGGGGTATGTTCCCGGCGATGAACGCCAGTTCGCCGGTGGATAATCGTTGGGATGGGACCGGTGAGCCGTCGGCCCCCTTGACGATGTCGCCGACGAGGTCCATGTCATTCGGCAGAATCACGAGGTCGGTTCGCGCCCAAGAGGTCGTATTGAAGACCTCGACCGCACGTACGAACTCGTTACGGGCACGTCGTCTGGCCAACGCCGCGTCGGACACGGTGTGCGCGATCGCGTCCGCGTCCAACGCAAACCGCTGCTTGTAGGCGACCTGTTGCCTGGCGAATTCCGAATCCGGCTCGGAAATGCTGTTCGAGGCGCCCCAGGTGTGTTCGTCGAAAAGCACGGCGTTGCGCCACCCCGCGTACACACGCTCCGCGGGATAACCGCCCGGATCGAGCATCGCCCATAGGGCCTGGGCCTGCACGAGGCACTCGGCGGCCCGGCGGTTAACCGCCGTGTCTCCGGCGGTCGAGGCCGCGCCGTCTTCCCAGTAGGGTGTGAAGTCGCCGCGCACGACAGGCAGGCGATCGCCATAGCGCTGCTCGAACTCGCGGAAGAGCTCGCTCGGCGTGCTGATCACGAGCTTCGGGTAGGCGTACTTCTCGTTCCACTGCTTGACCACGTCGGACAGTTTCGGGTCCGGCGGCCCGTTGTCGGCGTAGAGGTCGTAGCGCATCTGCAGTATGTCGTACGGGTATTCCTGCTGTTGCAGTTGCTCGAGGTGGGCGAGGAGGTGGCTTCGCGATGGTCGCCGAATCAGATCCCGGTCCAGGCCTGATCGGAACCAGCCGTATCCGCCCGACATCCAGCAGAGCACTTTATGTCGCCCACAAGGCGAGACCCAATAGAACGGCCGATCATCCCAGACACGCGTCCAGCCGATGCGATGTACGGGATTGGGACCGAGCGACAGGTACTGGATTCCCGTCTGCGCCAATACTGGTACAACTCCCCACGTGCACCCGGGTACGTCGGTGATCATCGCCGAGTTGATCTTCACGCCGTACTCGCGCCGCAGGTGGATCGCGTAATCGACCAGCGCAAACAGCTCTTCCTCGGAATACAGACCCGTCAACGCGTTTCCATAGAGCGCACAGAGTCCGATCCGTCCGGACTCGACCTGCTCGATAAACGCTCGCCGCTCTTGCTCGTCCGCCTGCTTCAGGTAGCTCTCCACCGCCCACAGTTGCTCCGGCAGCCACCTGAATCGTGCTTCCGGTGGATAGTCATCGGTCTGGCGGATCAACTTCAGCGCCTGGTCGAGAAAGCCCATTTGCAGGCGCTCGACCTGCTCCTGATAGTCCGTGTATCCGATGTCCACGTGCGTGAAGTGCAGAAGATGGACGACCCAACGCCGTACGGGACCTATCGTCGTTTCGGCCGTCATGAGCGTTTCGCCTCGGTGCTGGAACGTGATCCGCAGCGGCGTCGGCTCCTCGACCGTGGGCGCGTAGACTTCGACGTCCTGTCGTCCGGTTCTCAGGTCGATGGGAGGGTGACGCTGGCCATTGACCTCACATTGCGCTCGAATCGCGGCTCCGGAGCGCACGACATCGAGCATGACGAGCCGGCGCAACTCGCCGTCATGGTTGGCGAGACACGCTAGCGGTTCGACGGACTGGACGAAGCACGCGTCGGGCACCGCGGCAAGGCGCGCCTCAGCGGGCCCGTCGAAGCGAACGGCGTCATACAGCAGCCAGCACCCGGAGACGGTTCGGATGTCGACCTGATTGAGCCCCTCGTTCAGAAGCTCCGCCGCTATCTCCACCGCGATCTGGCGTCGGCGTCCCTGGTCGGGCTGCCCCTCGATCGAGCGTTCCGACTTGCCCGGCGGGGTCGAGTGCCGCGTAAGGACACGATCGTTGCAGACAATCTCGAGCTCCGGTGGAAATCGAGGCTGCGTGTCCACGAGGTCGATCACCAGGCGGAAGCCGCCGTCGCGTGCCGACTGGCGCAAACAGAATACGACCGTGAATGTGTGAGCACGACTCCCGGCCCAAGCGTCGATCGGCCCCGGCTGTACGTACGGCCAGTCCTTGGCGGGATTCGATGCACCCACGACGTAGAACGCGTCGCGCGCGAAATCGCGATAGCCGTCGGGCCCCAGCGCGAACTCCCGGGTATCGCCGTCAGCGCGGCCAATCCGCCACAGCGTCTTGTGTTTCTCGCCGCCGCCGGGAGCGGCAGGCCCGCTCTGGGCAAGGGCGGTCGATAGCGAAATGGCGAGCAGAACAACAACCGGCAGCCAATTGGTGCACATGTCGCGCCTCGTCTACTGGTCAGTTTTCCATTGAGTTGTCCACCTGCTGACCGTGCGGCGCCGCCAAGCCCTCTCCCAGCCATCACCGACTGGTCGCCCCCGACTTCATCATCGCTTCGGCCGGCGATGCCACCCTCGCCAACGCCAGCCCGCACGGCCTCGGCCCCGACTCCGCTCGGTCGGCCGCGTTCAAAGTATCGCACGTTCGGGCGCCGGGCAAATGCACGTCGGCGAGTTGCGCCGCAGCGGCTGAGAAACGCCACTTTACGGGCGGGGCGGGTTGCCTATCATGCCAGTACAGCAGCGCCCCGGGGGCAGAGGCGCGCCGCGGCCGTCCATGCAGATCTTGTGTAGATAGAGCGACGAATGGCTGGCGATTTCATCTCCGCCGGCGAAGAACCCCGCCAAGCTGACGTTCCTGTCGGTCGACACGCGCACGCCGTACGTCGCCCAGTACGCCGGCGACGACCCTTGACACAGCGCGTCAAGGGCGGGCGGCCCGGCCAGACGGCACACTACATGCTACGCTGGGTCAGCACGACGGGGGAGTAGCGCCCGTGGAGCGAAACGGCGAATGCCACGGTCGGGGCCTGAGGAAACCGTTGAGGAGATGACGTCGCGGCGGCGCATTCTGCGAAATCGCTATTTGAGCGAAACATCGAGAGTGCTGAGCACTGCATGGCCCCGCGCCCGTTCGGCCAACGCCGTCGTCGCCGGCAGTACCGCCACCATCGAGGCGAAGAACGGAAGCAACGCCGGAAGACGGGGGCCATCGTCGTCTCCGCGATGCCACAGCCCAGAAAGAGAACTAGCCGCTCAGAGATCCGCCCAGGATGATCACGATCAGCAGCGCGAGGCAGGGGAGGAGGAGAGTTGTCCGTCGCATGCTCATCGAATTCGGGCGTCTCCTCCGAACGTGTCCCGGTCAGGCGACCGGGCTCAACGCGAATCCGCGCGGTGCGAAACGTCGCCTCGCGGCGCAGGGCTCTCCGGCGATCGCGCCGCGAGCACGGGTCTCGCAACTCTCACTAACCTTGCTTCGCGAGGAACGCCAGCCAGTCCTCGTTTTCCATCTCGTGCCACGCGTTCGGCGTGACACGCATGCTGACCTGGTCTTCCGCGCCGAACGCACGGTAGATCGCGCGCAGCTCCTCGAGCGCCGGCCTCACCGTCTCGTTGTACGAGGCGGACGCGTTGTTCGGCCCCGGGGTGTCGAGCTCGCCGTAGTGCAGTCGGATCGGTCGTGGAGCACTCAGCCCCGCGATATCGCTCCGGTCCATCCATTGGAGCACGCCCGGGACACAGTGAGCCGGCGCGTTGTAGCACCGCGCGAAGATGGGGGCAAAGGATCCCATCGAGCCGCTGGTGTAAATGCTCCGCACCCGCCTGCTGAACGCCGGGTACGTGATCGCCAGGTCGCCGCCGTAGGATATTCCGACCGAATGGAATGCCTCGACGCCCTTCGCCTCCGCGAGCCAGTTCTCCCAGCGCAGCAGGTCCTCGACCGTCTGCCCGATCAGCGTTCGCCCGTACAGGAACGCGTCCGTCACCAACGTGAATTGGCGGCCGCGCTGCGAGGTCCAGTAGTCCAGCCAGTGCTTCTCGTCCGACTGCGCCATGTCCGCCAGCGCACCGAACCCGCGCAGCTCCGGACACAGTACCAGGTGCCCGGCCTGCGCCAGCCGCAACGCAAAAGCGTGGTGATAGTCGTCCCTCCAGCCGAGGCACGGCTCCGCCTGACCGTGGCCGTGAATCGCCATCACGGCTTGCTTGGCCGGCGCGCCGGACCTCGGAATCAGCAGGTACGCCGGCAGAGACAGGTCCTTGTTGACCTTCATCACCCAGGCCTCGATCGTCACACCTTCGTGCTCGATCGCGCGCAGCCGCCGCGCGGTTCCCGGCGAGGGTGGCGCAAAGCCCAGCAGTTCGGTCAGCTTCTCCCGACACGCTTTCCTCC
>JBHHZX010000135.1:0-9544 GCA_046758265.1 Phycisphaerae bacterium | reverse complement strand
CATGATGACGAACGGCCCCACCGGTGGGCGCATAACTGACGTAAAGCCCGGCGGCGAGTTGGGGCGGCCCGCAGTCATCGCCTCCGTCGACCCGGTCGCCTGCGACGCGTGGTGCTATCAGCATCTGCTGGGTCGCGACCCCACCCGGCTGACGTATCTTGACCTGGCCCACGAGAAGATCCAGGCCCAGGTCGATGCAGGCGAGCACCGCTTCGGCGAGCGCGGTTGGCAGGTCTACGACCGTCAAGGAAAGATCGTCACCACCAGCGTGTAGCGCGATGAGCACGACCCCCTCCGAAAAGGAAACGGTGCAAATCACCCGCTTTCGCGATTCCTGGCGGAACTGGACGCGGATCACGACGATCCGGATCGTCGTCCAGACCGTTATGTTCGGGCTGTTCCTGGCGTTCGTCTTCCTGACGACCTTCGCGAGTCTCGACCGTCTACCTGGCCTGCGACATTGGGTCAGCAAGGTGTTGGAGATCGACCCGTTGGTGTCGCTCGCCACGGCGATCACGACGCACACGGTTTATAGGGGGCTGCTGTGGTCGCTGATTATCCTGATTCCGACCCTTTTTCTGGGGCGTTTCTTCTGCAACTGGATTTGTCCGTACGGGACGTTGCACCAGTTCGTAGGGTGGCTGTCTTGGCGTCAGGGGGACGAACAGACGATCGAGGCCAACCGCTATCGCCGCGGCCAGCACGTCAAGTACTACGTCCTGGCTGGCATGCTCGTCGCGGCGATCTTCGGCACGCTGCAGATTGGCCTGCTTGATCCGATCTGTCTGCTCTACCGGTCGTTTACGGGGGCCGTGGTGCCGGCGCTGAACCTGCCGGCGCCCAGCGTATTCGGCGACTATCGGCTTCATCAGGGCGCGTGGCTGATCGGCTTCCTGCTCTTCGGTCTGCTGGCCATGAACCTGGTTTACCCGCGGTTTTTCTGTCGGGTGCTTTGCCCGCTCGGTGCGCTGTTGGGCGTCTTGAGCCGTTTTGCGTGGTGGCGGATCGAACGTGATCCGGTCAAGTGCCAGGGCTGCGACCGCTGCCGCCTGCATTGCGAAGCTGCCTGCGACCCACACGCAGAGCTCCGCAAAGCCGAGTGCTTCGCGTGCTTCAACTGCCTCGAGGACTGCCCCGAAGGCGCTTTGAGCTTCGCGCTGTTTGCCCCGAAAGAACACGAGGTGATCGGGCCCGATGTGTCGCGGCGTAAGCTCATCTTCGCGGCGGCCGCCGGCCTGCTGTTTTACCCCTTCGTGCGAACATCGGGGAAAGCCACGCGTGACTTCTCGAGCAAAGTCATCCGCCCGCCGGGGGCCGTCGAGGAGTTGGAGTTCCTGGAGCGCTGCATCAAGTGCAATCAGTGTGTCCGCGTTTGCCCGACGAACGTGCTTCAGCCGGCGTGGTTTGAGAGCGGTCTGGAAGGGCTATGGAGTCCCGTTCTGAGTTTTCGGATGGGCCACTGCCAGTTGCACTGCACAGCCTGCGCACAGGTATGTCCAAGCGGGGCCATTCAGCGGATTTCGGTCGAGGAGAAGTTGGGCTTGGGCAAGTTTGCCGACCAGGGACCGGTCAAGCTCGGTACCGCCCACATTGACCCCGGGCGCTGTCTGCCGCACAGCAAGAACGTCCCCTGCGTGGTCTGCGAGGAGGTCTGCCCAACCAGCCCGAAGGCAATCTGGGGGGAGCGCCAGCTGCGGTTGGTGCGGGACGGCAGGCAGATGGCCGTGTCCGCAACCGAGGACACGGTGACGGTGAGCGCGTGGCCCTCGCCGGGCAAAGCGGTCGGCCCGCCGGCACTCTTCGCTATCAG
This sequence comes from Phycisphaerae bacterium, assembly GCA_046758265.1. Lineage (GTDB taxonomy): Bacteria > Planctomycetota > Phycisphaerae > UBA1845 > Fen-1342 > JALSRY01. Next base: position 7,734 of record JBHHZX010000135.1, on the reverse strand, counting down.
CGAATGGAAAGGAGATGAAACGACGCGCTACCACGTGCTGGTCCGACACGCGGACGGAATGACGGAAACGCACCGAATAGCAGACAACGACGCGGATAGGTTGAGGATCGAAGGCCGCTTCGCCCGTCTGCCGGAGATGGGGGACTTAGTCCTGCTGCAAATAGAGCTGAAGGTGCCGATAGTTGACACCAACCTTTGTATTGGCTGCGGCATCTGCGAGCGCGAATGTCCGGTCGTCGGCGATCGCCGCGCGGTTTACGTGACGGCGGAGGGCGAAACCCGGTCCCAGTCTTACCCGGAGCGTGATCGTAACCGCTCGCTCCGGCTGATGAAGACGACGTCGGCGGCCGGCGCCGGCGCGTCTCCAGAGTCTTAGAGCCTATCCCACAACTGTGGCACAGGTTTGTAACCTGTGTGTTCACCGGTTGAAAACCGGTGCCACAGGGGTTATGGGATGGGCAATTAGGCGACATGGGGCCTCCGTGGGATAAGGCAACGAGATCGACGCCACAGAGTGCTGGCCGCGGCTCCGCGGCAGAGGATTCTTGCGACTCAGGCGTAAGGCGCTCTCCGGCGTATTTCAGAATGACAGCAAACACTGCCAGATGTACATATAGCCGAGCGCGTCGACATCTTCCCAGACTTTCTTGATAATGTCTTTGCTTCCCGATATCGGGGGCAGTTCCGTCAGCTTGTCCTCCCAGGGAATGCAAACGCCGGGCTTGATTCTCGGCTCGGGCCGACCGGACACTCTTTCACTCTTTTGCTCGCCAACCGTTCGAAACTTTGGGCGCCGTTGCGCCGCGTCGCTTGATGCCTGCGAGGAACCCGACGAGTAAATGCCGTATTCGCGCGTGAAGTCAGTCATAGCCCGGATGTTTTCCGCCCGGGCGTCGTTCTGAATGATGGCGGCGGCGTCCATGATGTAGCCGCCGTCCTGGGCAACTCCGTCGATCACCTTTTTACAGTACGCGCATACCTCGGCGGGTGAGCCGTAGCCCAGCAGATAATTGGGGATGCCGCCACTGAGGCAGAACTTGTGCCCGATCTTTTTGTGGACCTCGAAGATGTCCCCCCGGTCCACGTGATAAACGACACTGCGATCCGGCAACTCGGCGAAACGGTCCAGGTGGTAGTTCCAGTCACCTTCGGCATAGAACAAGGTCTGGTGGCCGTGCGCCCAGAGCTCCTCAATGATCGGCTGGAGCGTCGGCCAATAGTGCGACTCAAACTGCGCCGGCGTGATGAAGGGCACGCATCCACGATGCATCCAGAACCCGATGGGAACCTGCTTGTCGGGGTCCGCGGTGGTCAGGGCCACCTGCAAAAGGTGCGGCATCAACGCCTCGCAGGCGGCGAGCACCTTCTGCGGTTGGACAGACATGTCCTTCGTGAGCCCGAGATACCCCCGCAGTTTGTCGGCGATGATGTCAAACGGCGCCTTGAGAATCCCGGCGATGGCCGCGACGGTCCCCGATTCGGACCGCAGCAACGCGTTCTGCGTTTCAAACGCGTTGAAGTAGCTCAACATCGCCATCCCCCCCTTCACAAATGAGAGATTGCTGCGGTAGGTGGTCGGTTCGCCGAGCGGAGCGACGTCGTTCGAGACGCGTGGCAGCCAAGTGTTGTATAGGAAGGCTGTTGGATCATCGATGAGCGCGTCGTATTCGTCCGCACGCATGTACGCCTTTTCCTCGGGCGGTTCGAGGTATTGGAAACCAACGTCGGGCGGTAGGTCTATGCCGGGCACCCCGTAGTAGTTCAGCCCGATGGCCTGGGTCAGACCGGTCCACACGTAAACCATGTTGCTGACCACCGCGTCCCAGTCAAACTCAGCCGCGCATTTGCGGGTCGCGGCGAACGCCTTGGCGAAATCGTGGGTTACCTGCTGGCAGGTGTAGCCGGCATACTTGGCGGTGAATTCGGCGACAAACGGGCGGATCGGAATGCAGTCGGGCTTCTCGTTCCGCATGGCGGTCACGTAGCGATTGAGCCGTTCCGCGTACAGCGCTTCCATGGTCCCTCACCTTTGCATTCAAATCCTGAACCGGGTTCGTGATTGAGTCGTGGGCGGCGGCGCGTCTCCGGACCTGGAGAGGGGAGCGTCGCCGCCTGTCACGTCACATCACGATCGGTTCTCCGGCGGCTTCGCACTTCGCGAGCGGGGTCTGGCACTGCGACCACGTGGCCACGATCAGCAGAGTTTGCGCGTGATCGGCCACGTCACCCGGGCTCGACATCCGCGGAGCACGCGAGCGGCTGCCGGCAAGAAACCTTGGCCGGTCCCGGATCATAGCCTTGTTTTTCTCGCTGGCGAGGTGTCGCGGCCTCTTCTCGGTCCCCGGAACCAAAATGACGCGCCGCGGAGGGGGTCGGGCAGGCTGGTTGTCGCCCGTTGATCCGGACACCCGCCGCGTTTGGCATCGTAACAAGTTTGTAATGCGTGGGAACTCCGCCCGGGCCGCTGCGTCCAATTGGACATCACTAGTTTGGCGTCTTAAAGGAGTGTTGCCATGAAGCGCCTCTCGATTCGGTCGTGCGCTCTCGTCTGGGTCGCGGGCAGCCTGGTCGCGAACATCGCTCTGGCGGACGGTTTGATCGTCGTCCACAATCCTCCGCCGCTGCCGCGGCCGCACTACGTCTTCGCGCCGCTCGAGGTCAAGTACCACCACGTCACCGTGAAGATCACCGATCAGGTCGCGGTGACGGAGGTGGACCAGTCCTTTTTTAACCCCAACAGGCAACGGCTGGAAGGAACCTACCTGTTTCCGATCCCCAAGGGAGGGCAGATCGACCAGTTTTCGATGGACATTAACGGCAAGCAGGTGCAGGCCGAACTGCTGGACGCCGACAAAGCGCGGAAGATCTACGAGGAGATCGTCCGCAAGCTGAAGGATCCGGCGCTGCTGGAATATGCCGGCCAGAGTTTGTTCAAGGTCCGCATCTTCCCGATCGAGCCGGGGAGCGAAAAACGCATCCGGTTGAAGTACACCCAACTGCTGCGGAGCGACGGCGGGATGGTGGAGTACCTCTATCCGCTGAACACGGAGAAGTTCTCCTCCGTGCCGCTGAAAAGTGTGTCGGTGAAGGTGGTGCTCGAGTGCACGCGTCCGCTCGAGTCGCTGTATTCACCTAGTCATCCGGTCGAGGTCAAGTATCACGGCAGCAACAAGGCGGTGATCGGTTACGAGGCCGTCGATGTGAGACCCGACACGGACTTTCAGCTCTTGTTCTCGTCGGGGAGCGGTTCCGAAGTCGGCCTCAACCTGCTGACGTTCAATGACGGTTCCGAAGCCGACGGCGGGTATTTCATGCTGCTGTGCGCGCCCGCCGCGCAGCAAGCGGCAGGAACAATCGTGGAGAAGGACGTAGTGTTCGTCCTGGACACCTCCGGATCCATGGCTGACAGCGGCAAAATCGACCAGGCCAAGAAGGCCCTGTTGTTCTGCCTCAAGAACCTGAACGAGGGTGACCGGTTCGAGCTGGTGCGCTTCTCCACCGAAACCGAGCCGCTGTTCGACAAGCTGGTGCCGGTCAACGACGCGAGCCTCGCCCGAGCCGAGGAATTCGTACGGGGGCTCAAGCCGATCGGGGGCACCGCGATCGAGGACGCGCTGACGAAGTCCCTGGCGCCAGTCAGAGCGCAATCGCAGAAGGACCGCCCCTACTTCGTGGTCTTCCTCACCGACGGTCAACCCACCATCGGCAGCACGGATGACGAGCAGATTGTCTCAACGGTGGGCAAGGCGATCGGCGATCGCGCGGTCCGCATCTTTTGTTTCGGCATTGGCACCGATATCAACACCCGCCTGCTGGACAAGCTCAGCGAGAAGACCCGGGCCGTCAGCCAATACGTCTTGCCCACGGAGGACATTGAGATCAAGGTCTCCAGCTTTTACGCGAAGATTAACAGCCCGGTGCTGGCCAACCTGAAGCTGAAGCTCTCGGGCGAGGTGCGGATTGCGAAGACGCATCCCGCCGCGCTGCCCGACTTGTTCAAGGGCGAGCAGTTAGCGGTGTTCGGGCGCTACACCGGAGCCGGCAACGTAGCGATTACGCTGGAGGGCACCGTCAACGGCCGGTTTCGCTCCTTCACCCACGACGCCCACTTCGCGAAGAACGCCGCCGAGCACGGCTTCATTCCCCGCCTCTGGGCCACCCGCCGGGTGGGGTTCCTGCTGGACCAGATCCGCCTGCACGGCGACAGCCGAGAGCTCCGTGACGAGGTCACCGTGCTGGCACGCAAGTTCGGCATCGTCACGCCTTACACGGCGTACCTGATCGTCGAGGACGAGTCCCGCCGAAACGTCCCGTTGGCCAGTCGCACCCTGCAGGCGATCGATCGTGACGAGGAGGTACGTGGTGAGGTTTCCAGGATGTATGGCGAGGCGAAGAAGGCCTGGAGCGGGGACGCCGCGGTGGGCAGCTCGCAGGCCATGGGCGCGCTGAGAACGGCCATCAATGGTGCCGGGCGCGGCATCGCCAATAGCCTGGCGCGGCGGGGTCAGAGAGGCGCCGCGGCTGTGGGTGGCGAGAGGGTCTTGCGAGCGATCCAGTCACAGCAGAACCGTTACGTTCGTGGTCGCATGTTCTACCAGAACGGCGCGCAGTGGATCGACGCTCAGGTGCAGAGCCGACAGGACGCCCGGAAGGTACAGCTGAAGTTCAACTCCGAGGAGTACTTCGCGCTGCTGAGCATGCACGCCGACGCGGCCCAATGGCTGTCGGTGGGCCGGAACGTGCAACTGCTGCTGGATGACACAATTTACGAGGTCGTGGAGTGAGCGCTCATCCGCCATTAACACCCTACAAGCACAAGGAGATACCGATGAAATCTTGCGTGGTGACCTACCGAGCGGTGTGTACCGCGCTGGCACTGAGCCTGCCCGTCGCGGGTCTGCGGGCCCAAGAGCGCCTCTTTCCCCAGAAGCCCCAGTCCGTCAAGGCGCCGCAAATCGAGGTCTGCTTCGTGCTGGACACCACGGGCTCGATGGGCGGCCTGATTGCGGGCGCCAAAGCGAAAATCTGGTCCATCGCAAATCAGATGATCTCTGCCAAACCCACGCCCAAGCTCAGGATCGGCCTGATCGGCTATCGGGACCGCGGCGATCAGTACGTCACCAAGGTCTTCGATTTGACCGAAGACATCGACGCGGTCTACGGCCACCTACAGGAATTCCAGGCCGCAGGCGGTGGCGACACACCGGAGTCGGTGAATCAGGCGCTCGCTGAGGCGGTGACAAAGATTAGCTGGAACCCGGACAAGAGTGTACTCAAAATCATCTTCCTCGTCGGCGACTGCCCGCCACACATGGATTATCCCGACGACGTGAAATATCAGGACACGTGCCAGGCGGCGGTGAAGAAGGACCTGATCATCAACGCCGTGCAATGCGGCAGCCACGCTGCCACCACCCCCATCTGGCGGGAGATCGCCAGGCTGGCGGAGGGCAGCTACGTGGCGATCGGTCAGACCGGCGACATGCAGATCGTCACCACCCCCATGGACAAGAAGCTGGCGGAACTCAACGTCGAGCTCGGCAAAACGTTGCTACCCTATGGCGAGGAAGACGAGCGCGACGGCGTTCGGGTTAAGCAGGCAATGTCGGAAGCGGCGGAGCCCGGTCGGGCGGCTGACCGGCTGGCGTATAATGCCAAGACCGGCAAGGTCGTACAGGGCGGCGGCGACCTGGTGGACGCGATCCAGGCCGGCGAAATCAAACTCGACAGCGTGAAAAAGGAGCATCTGCTCGCCGACATGCAGAGCATGTCCGCCGAGCAGCGGCGGGAATACGTCAAGCAGAAGGCTGACGAACGCCGGCAGCTTCAGACCAGAATCAACGAGCTACTCAAGCAGCGCCAGGTGTACATTGGAGCAGAGATGCGGAGGCTGATGCAAGAGGGCCAGGCAAACGCCTTCGATACGAAGGTCGCGCAAATCATCCGCGAACAGGCCCGACGAAAAGGCATCGAATATGGTCGCGTGTCAACGACGCAGTCCGATGAGCAGCCGGAGGGAAAGTAGTACCGGGACGGTACGAAGCTCGTAATGCCCTGGTTATTCGTTCGGCCGCGGCAACCTGCGTCGCGAGAGAGCCGGCAGTTTCGTGAGTCACAGTCGGCTTTGCGGCCGTCGCCGACCTGGAGTTCTGCTCCGGGATGACAACGCCCGCCCACGCTCTGGGCTTGGATGGACTGACACGGCGAAAATGGCGTGCGTCCGGAGCGCGAGTTAGACTCGTGCGGCCAGGAGGGCCGCCTTGCGATCCCTGACCGAAGAACAGGGAGGCTGTGCATCGGCGTTACCGGCGCCGTTGGCTGCTGCTAAGAAGAGCAGTCGCGCCTGGCTCTGTCATGGCCGGGACGAGGGTCCCGTGGTGGTGCTCAGAGCGGCGAGGATCTTGCGTGTGGCTTCGATGTTGTGCAGCGGGCCGGCGGCGCGAAGCGCTGCGAGCAGTCGCTCGCCCTCGGCGTCGACCCGACCCTCGGCCTCCGCCAGGACTCGGTCGACCTCCGCCTGCCACGACGCCAACATGCCTTCGAAACGCTCCTCCTCGTCCTCGTGACACTCGAGGCACATGGTGTCGATGACTTCGAGGCTGGTGGGCTCGGAGAGGTCATGACAGGCCTCGCAATCGACGGCTTCGGCCATCGGGTCGGCGGGAATGTTGAACGCCTCGAATGCCGTCGAAGTGCCGGCGCGGAATTCCATCTGCTCGACATGGCAGCCCGTGCAGGTAGGTACCGGGGCGATACCGCCAGCGTGACACACATTGCAACGCAGCTTCTTATGAGCGCCCTCGAGCTCGTACGAGTGGATGAATTCACCCGCCTGGACCGTGGAGCTGTCGCCTTCCGGATTGACAGGATTGAGGAAAGTGTGGCAGACGTTGCACTCGTGGCTGAGCTTCTCGCCGAATTGATTGACGTGGCTGCCGTCGTGGCAGCGGAAACAGCCCGGTGAGATCAGGTGCCCGATGTTGTCCGGGTAGGTCCGCCAGCCGACGTTCATGTCCGGGAAGAAATTGTTCTCGTAGATTCCCCTGATTTGGTCGATGGCGTAGTTGACCGATGCCTTGTCTGTGTTCCAGATTTTGGGATAGTTGGTGCGGTAGAAGTCGGAGAGCGCGACCGCGATTTGGATCTTGGCGGTTTCTGTGTCGGGATATGATTGCGCCAGGACCTTGGTGGCCTCGCGTTTGATGAACGGTAGCGTGGTGTCAATCCTGCCGATGTCGAGGTAGATATCCACCGCCTGCTGCGGCGAACGAAACTTATGCGCCGGACGATTGTGGCAGTCCATGCAATCGAGCGTCCGTTCCTGTCCCTCCGGCCTGGGATCGGATGTGGGCCGACCGTCTGAGCGGTAGATCAGCCGCACGCCGGAAGGTTTGGTGAACTCGACCCAGGGGATTTCCTGGAGCTTGTCGTCGGTGGCGATGTATTTGATCTGGCCCTCGAGGGCCATGTGCAGGTGGATGCCCTCGGCGCGCCCGGTGGTTACGTCACCGCCACCGGTCTTGAGGAGCATGTCGATATCCCGGCGCGTGTTCTTCTCATCCGACGCGAAGTGCACGATCTCTCGTAATTGCGCGCCGAAGAATTTCTTGGGCCAATGACAGTGCTCGCAGGTTTCGCGGGCCGGGCGCAGATTGGTGATCGCTGGCGGGATGGGCCGGGGATAGCTGTCCTGCCACATCGCCAGGACCTGTCGCGTACCGGATAGTTTTGACC
>JBHHZX010000134.1:0-9590 GCA_046758265.1 Phycisphaerae bacterium | reverse complement strand
CCGGCGGCGTGGAGTGCAACTACATCGCCCGCTGGGACGGCTCATCCTGGCAGCCGCTTGGTGGGGGGATGGGTGGCGGTAATCCACCCCACAGCACCTGTGTCTCCGCGCTTGCGCTTTACGACGGCGAGGTGGTCGCGGGCGGCTACTTCGCTATCGCCGGCGGCGTGGAGTGCAACTACATCGCCCGCTGGGACGGCTCATCCTGGCAGCCCCTCGGCTCGGGGATGGACAGGAGGGTGCGTACCCTCACGTCCTACAACGGCGAGCTGATTGTGGGGGGGTTCTTCATCACCGCCGGCGGCGTGACGTGCAACCGCATCGCCCGCTGGGACGGCTCATCGTGGCAGCCACTCGGCGAGGGGATGAACGGCGCCGTGCACACTCTTGCGGTGTACAACGGTGAGCTGATCGCGGGGGGCGAATTCATCACCGCCGGCGGCGGGACCTGCAGCAGAATCGCCCGCTGGGACGGGTCGGCCTGGCACCCGCTCGGGGAGGGGGTGAACGACTGCGTGTTCGCTCTGACGGTGTACAACGGCGAGTTGATCGCGGGGGGCGGATTCATCACCGCTGGCGGCGCGACCTGCAGCAGAATCGCCCGCTGGGACGGCTCATCCTGGCAGCCGCTCGACTCGGGGATGGACGGCGAAGGCTTCCCGCGAGTGGGTGCACTCACCGTGTACAACGGCGAGCTGATCGCGGGCGGCTGGTTTACCACCGCTGGGTGGCAGCCGTCGTACTACTGGGCCCGCTGGGGTACCGGTCTGCCGCTCGGCGACGTGGACTGCGATGGCGACGTCGACCTGGCCGACCTCGCGCTGCTGCTGGCGTCCTACGGTGTCGACGACGGCGGCGATCTCGACGGCGACGGCGACACCGACTTGCAGGACCTCGCCATATTGCTCGCCCACTACGGCGAAGGAACGTAGCGTCCGGGACGTTACGGCCGCGATCTATTGGGAACGATCCTTAGCGCCGGACCGCCGCGCACGGCGCTAGGTTCGTGACGGGTTGTAGCGGTAGCCTCCTGCGCTGGCCGTCGTCTTTTGACTGTCGCGCTAGCGACTCTTCGCGTCACGCGTGAGGCACGGTCGGCTGCTGCCAGCCCGCGTCATGCTCTTTGCCGCCGGGAATTGGGTCATCATGCCGGTGCTTACGCTCGGGGCCGCGTGCAACGGTCTTCTCGACGGCAGCGGTCGCACCGATTCAGCGGGTCGGGACACGTCGGCGTCAGACCACGATGGCAGAGTCTGAAGAGCCGCCGCCGTGGCTATGATCCGGCGATAAGAAGTGCTTGCGGACAAGCTCCCCCTTGACCATAATGTAACAATAACTTAGGATGCGGTGGCTTCCGAAACGCTGGACACATGAAATGGGTGGACCCATGGACTCAAGAAAAACAGAGAAGCGACCTGTTCGACGTGGGCACCGGGCGCGAATCGGATTCACGCTGATCGAATTGTTGACCGTAATCGCCATCATCACCTTGCTGATCGGGATCCTGGTCCCGGCACTGTCCCGCGCCCGCGAGCAGGCCCGCTCCGCCGCCACCCGGGCAATCCTGAAGTCCGCCGGCGACGGCCTGGACATGTTCAAAAATGAGAACCCCCGCGAGTGCCGGGGCGGCGGCGGCTATCCGAGTTCGTCCATGCACGACGATCCGACCGAGACCGGCGAGCAGGCGATTTTCGGCGCCCAGTGGCTCGTCCGCTACCTGATGGGGAAGAAACTGGACGGTTACATCCCGCGCCGCAACGTGCCGCGCGATTTGCTCATCGACCCCCCCGACAATTGGGAGCAGAAGGGCTGGTACGATGCCGCGCCCGACGGGCCAGGCGATAACCCGTATGCACCGCTCGAGCGCGCCGGGCCCTATCTGGAACCGGAGGGCGTGACGGTCGCGCTGCCCAAGAACCTCGAAGGCGCGCCGCCGCAAGGTGCTTACCCGATCGGGCTGGGCCCGGAGACTTTCGAGGCACCAGTCATCCTCGACACTTTCGGCTACCCGATCCTCTACTACGCGGCGAACACCCGGTTGCTGAAGGCGAAGCACGGGCTGGCTCCGATCGCTGGATTCTATGACACGCCGCCTGATCCCACTGAGGACCCCCCGCCAATTGGCATCTACACATTTGCTGACAATGGCTTGTTCACGGGATTGTGCGGAAATCCGAGCGGCGGTCCCGGAGGCTGTGTCTTTCCACCTTGGGATTTCGCCGGGATTGGAACGGAGCTCGGGACCCACAAGCTGGAAAACTTTGGCGATCCCCATCCAGCCCAGATCGACGCCGACATTTACACGTTCGCTTACTACATCTTGAATAAGGACGTGTATGAGTCCACGTTTGATGAATCTACGCAGACGAGCACCGTCGTCCCGTACCGCCGGGATACGTTCATCTTGATAACGCCCGGTCCCGACGGGGTGTACGGTACCGGCGATGACGTGACCAACTTCTGAGTGATCGGCGCGGCGGTGGGCCCAGGGATTGCGCACCAGGTCGGAGAAGGGCGCTCACCAATACTGTTGACCGTCCGATAACGTCTAGACACGGATTGTCATTGGGCGTATTCGTTGACTTTGGGGCCTGGATCGTCTGTAATCGCGGTACCGGTAAATCGCTTTCGCGCGGGCTTTCTGCACGAGTGTCCGGGCGGTCCCGTGCTCACCTAGGTAGACGGCACGCGTCGGCTACGCAGAAACGAGGAGGTTGGCAATGGCAAACGGTTTGTGCGCAAGGCGCAGGTCTGCTCTCGCGCTCTCCGGCCTGACGGCGTTCGCATTCGTGTGCTTCTACGGCACCGGGCCCGCCGTCGCAGCGGACCGGATGGTGCTCGCCGAGAACTTCACGGCGACCTGGTGAACGTTCTGTCCATACGCCGGTCGGGCGCTGAACAGACTCATGAATGAATATCCGGACGACATCGTCGCGATCCAGCTTCACATATGGGATGATTACGAAACAAACTGGACGATCCGCCGAGCGAGCTTTTACAACGTTGATGGCACCCCGACGACGTGGTTTGACGGCGTGCTGGAGTGCGTCGGGGCCTACCAAAACGACAGCCAGCAGTACTACTGGTACCGCTCGCAGATGATGAACCGGCTCAACGTCCCCACCGACGTGACCATCGAGCTGAGCGTCGCGGAGGTGGGCGAGCAGACCTTCGAGGTCTCGACCACGGTAGGTGTCGAAGAGGGCGGCGGGGCGCGAACGATGGCCGTCAAGGTTCTTCAGGTCCTCGATTACTTCCCTTCTTCTGGCGACAACCGCTACCGCAACTGCGTCAGGCAGGACGCCCCGTTACGGACTGTCACGCTGAACGGCGGCGAATCCACTACGTTCACCTGGCAGGTCACGCTCAGCGGCCCGGATTGGAACAACCGGGAAAACGCGAAAATCGTGGCCTTCGCGCGCCAGCCCGGCAGCAGCGGGCCCAGAGAGGTTTACCAGGCCGCCCAGACGGTCCTTGTTCCGCCTGTGGAGGGTGATATTAATGGCGACGGCGTGGTGGATCTGGTCGATTTGGCGCTTCTCCTGATGGCATACGGTAGCTGTGAGGGGGACCCGGACTACAACGCGAACGCCGATTTCGACGGAAGCGGGTGCGTGGACCTGAGCGACCTCGCGACGCTGCTGGGCAATTACGGGTACGGGACGTAGATCCGCGTCAGATGCTGGATTGACCGAAGGCGGCGGATTTCCGTCACACACGTGCGAGCGCAGAATTGGCACGTGTCGATGACGGAAAGCCGTCGCATTTCTTTTGACTTTCGGTTGACTCCGCCCGTTGCGTGATTAACCTTATAGATGGAGCGAGCCGGTGGCGGCTCGCCGTAGCCGGCTATCTAAGGAGTTCTTGGACGTCGAAGAATAATCTTCTGCCGGGAGATCCGGCCACATTCCGCAGCGCGTGCCACGGACTTGCGAGGTTTCCGGCCTCATAAATAGATTTGTCCCACCGAACGGTTGCCGTGGCGCTACCACCGCAGCCACCGTCCGCCTGACAGCGGTCGAGTAACCCAATGAGAACGACATACGGATTCGGTCTGGTTTCGTTGTTTGCCGGCTTTGTTCGCGCGCACCGCGCCGCTGCGCCGCGAACGCCGCTGCCGAAGGAGTGCCCGCCATGGCAACCGCGAATGCCGTCTGGGGCGTTGAGGTCGGTCAATGCGCGCTGAAAGCGCTTAAGCTGCGGCCGGCTGAGGATGGAAAAGTCGAGCTCGTGGCGTTCGACTTGATCGAGCACCCCAAAATCCTCTCGCAACCCGACGCCGATCCCGACGCCCTGATCCACGCCGCGCTCGAGAAGTTCATCTCGCGCAACGACTGGCAGGGCGATGCGTTCGTCATCGGCGTTCCGGGACAACAGACGTTCGCCCGCTTTTGCAAGCTTCCGCCGGTGGAATCCAAGAAGATTCCCGAAATTGTCCGGTTCGAGGCCAGCCAGCAGATCCCCTTCGACATCGAGGATGTTGTCTGGGACTACCAGGTGTTCCAGACCGAGGACATGCCGGATGTCGAGGTCGGCATCTTCGCGATGCGGAAGGACTTGATCCGCAAACAGCTCGACCACTTCGGGGATCTCGGCGTCGCTCCGACCGCGATCCAGACGATTCCCTCGGCCTTGTACAACTTCTGCCGGTTCGATGCCGAGCGGCAGCTCGAGGAAGGCACCGCCACCGTCATCATCGACGTCGGCTCACAGCACACCGACTTGATCGTCGTGGAACCCGACAGCGCCTGGTCGCGGAACATTCCGCTCGGCGGAAACAGCTTTACCGAGGCGCTGGTGAAGGCGTTCAAGCTCTCGTTCGCGAAGGCCGAGAACCTCAAACGCACTGCGGCCACCAGCAAGTACGCCCGGCAGATCTTCCAGGCCATGCGCCCGGTCTTCGCCGATCTGGTCGCCGAAATCCAGCGCTCGATCGGCTTTTACAGCTCGACGCACCGCGACGTGGAATTGGAGAACGTTTTGGCCTGCGGCAATGCCTTCCATCTGCCCGGGTTGCAGAAATACCTGGAGAACAACCTGACGATTGCCGGCGGCGTGCGCAAGCTCGAAAAGTTCAACGCGCTGCTGACCTCGGCGACGGCCAACGCGCCGCAGTTCACCGACAACATTCTCAGCTTCGCGCCGGCGTACGGGTTGGCATTGCAGGGGCTCGGCCTGGCCACGATTTCCGCGAGTCTCTTGCCGCCCGAGCTCGCTCGCGTTCAGCTCTGGAAGAGGAAGCGGCCGTTTTTCGTCGCGGCCGCGGCCTGCCTGGCTATTGCGGCGGGGTTTCCTTGGTTGCGAGATTGGACGGACAGCCAGGCCCTGGCGGCAAACCGCGAACTGGGCGACCAGGCCAAGCAGATCGTCGACAGGGCCAACAAGTATCAGCGGGACTTCCGGGCGGCGAGCACCGATACGACCGCCAAGCGCGAGAAGATCGAGAAGCTGTTTGAGTTGCAGAAGGACCGCGCCGTGATCCCGCGGATCCTGGCGCTCGTCCACGAGGCCATGCCCGAGATTAACCCGCCCGAGCTTGCGGCCGCCCAAACGCCGGAGGAATACAACCAAAAGATCAAGTCGGCGCCCGCGCGCTTCAAGCGCAGCGAACGTCGCCAGATGGTGATCGAGAAACTCGACATGAGGTTCGCAAAGGACATCGACGCGCTCGAACGCGAGGGGCTTGCGTCCCGTAGGCGCAGCACCGGTCCTGGCGCCCGGCGCTGGACCGGCCGCCAGCCCGGCCCCCCCGAAGGCATGCTCTTCGAACGCGGCCGCATGCCCCCGGGACCGCCGCTCCCCTGGGCTGGCGTTGAGGCGGAGGACGAGGGCGAGGTCAGCGACGCCAAGGCCGGCTTTTATGTCAGCCTCGAGGGGCGTCTGCTCTACGGCCAACAGCAGTCTGAGGCCATCAAGCTGATCACCGAAGAGTTTTACCCAGAGTTGCGACGCCTGGGGAACGTGCCCGGCCTGGGGTTCTACATCCCCAAGGAAGACCCCAAGAGCCCCGACAGCGACCAGGCCAACTTGCGGGTGCCCTCGGTTGTTCCGTTCACGAGCGGCGCCGGAACCGTAGTGGGCCCGCGGTCCATCGGCCGAAGGCTTCCCCTTCCCGGGACGCCTGGCACGACCGAGGGTGACGAGAGCGTCGCGAACCCTGATCCAGTAACCGGCGAAGACATGAGCTTCGATTGGAATTTCCGGCTGGGCTTCAAAATCAAGCTTGGCGAACCGCCCGAGCCTGAGTCCGCAGAGTCGCAGGAAGGGGAGTAAACCCGACCCGCGCAATCGACACAGGGACCTGAGCGGAATCGACCGGAGAAAAAGTCATGCAGGTTCTACAGTTCATCAAGACGCATTTGGTCGCGCTGCTTTGCGGCGTGGTCGCCGTCGCCGCCATCGCCGTCGGCGTGCTCGGCATGTCGTCCGGCAAGGTCGTCAAGGCAATCGAGGACGAGAAGAAGCGGATCGGCGCCACGAGCATTCGCAACTTGAAAAGCAACCCGCAGAACGAGAAGACGATTGCCGCGATAAAACACCGTGGCGAGAAGTTTGAAGACGCATACGTGAAGACGGTAGACGAAGCGAAGCGCATCAACCGCCGTAAGGAATTGATGGGCGGCGTCTTCCCGGAGGCGGAGAAGGTGGTCACGCCGTTCGAGTTCAAGCAAGAGTACGCGAAGACAATGAGGGTTCTGTGGACCAAGCTGGACGCCGGCACGCTGCCGACGCAGGCGGAAATCGAGGAAGAGGCCCAGAACGTCGAAGACTTGCTGCTGCTCGAAGCGGAGCAGAAGGCCGAAGAGGAGGGCGAGGAGAGCACTCGCGCCGCGCGGGCACCGGTGGGGAGGCGTATGCCTCGCGTGCCCCCGTCCGGCCGTGGCCGGCCCATGCCGCCGCTGCCACCCTACGGCCGCGAGTGGATGGGGCCGGGCAGCGGGCGGATGGCACCGGGCAGCGAGCGGATGGGACCGGGCAGTGGACGGATGGCACCCGGCGGCCCGGTCGGCGATAGAATCGGCAGAATACCCGTCGCGAAAAGCGGCGAGCCGAAGTACGACGCCGCTTACCGGGCCCGGGTGGCGAAGGCCAAGAGCATCCTGTGCTATTACGACGAGACCTCGTTTCAGCATAGCCCGCTCGAGTACGAGGAGGACGCGCCTACCCCCGAGGAAATGTGGTTCGCACAGGTCAGCCTGTGGGTCCAACAGGACGTTGTGAACGCCATCGCCGAGCTGAACCGGGAGGCCGCCAATCGGGTCTCCAGCGGCGACGCCTGCGTGGAGCACGTGCCGGTCAAGCGGCTCGTGCTCCTGCGGGTGCTCGGCTATGACACGGCTGACCCGGCGGGTCGCTTCAACTTTCCCGTCGCAGGGACTGCCAGCTTGCCGCCGACGGTAGGGGGGCCGTCGTTGACCGGGCGCAAGTGCAACGACCAGTTCGACGTCGTCCGTTTCGTCGTTTCGGTGGTGATCGACCAGCGCGACATCCTGCAACTGATTGACCGCATCAGCCGGGTCAACTTTTACCAGTGCTTGAGTGCCGGCTACGAAGCGGTGGATCACCAGCTCGCCAGGCAGGAGGGCTACTTTTACGGTACCGATCCGGTCGTCACGGCGACACTCGAATTCGAGGGTTACATGGCCCGTGAGGCCTACGAGGAACTGATGCCGGCACCGGTCCGCAAGATGCTCGGCATCGATAGCGAGGACGAGGAGGGCTGAATGAGCGGCCGGGACACCCCGGTGCAGCGAGAAACGGAGGCTGATCAATGACCAGTCGATGGTTGAAGCTGTTGGAAGTCCATGTCGAGAAGGGGGCGCTCGGGCTGGCAGCCGCTTTTCTGGTAGCCATGCTTTACATGTACCTCATCCGGTCACCGAACAAGGTGTCCTACGGTGGCCGGGACCTCGGTCCGCGCGACCTGCTTGTGGCGATCAAGGAGGACGCGGATAAGCTTGACCAAAAAGTTCGCGGCGCGGACATGGACGACCCGGACCCTGAGGACTTCAGCAAGCGCCTCAGGAAGTACCACGCCGCGGGTATCTTCGGCGCGCCCCAGGCGGGACCGACGGTGCCTCGCGCCCTTCGTTTGGCGGCGAGTTTCGGCCAGGAGATCGTGGTGCCGGGGCTCAAGGAGAGCGAGGAGGCCTCCGGGAGCATCGTGTTGGTGAGGCCCCTGAAACCGTCGCCGCCCAAGCTGCGCACCGGTCGGAGCCTGGTGCTGCGCGAGACGCTTCAGGTCGCCGGCCTCGAAGGGCCGCCCTCGACGCCGCCGCCCGAGGAGTCGGTTGAGGCCGACGAGGTCGCCTGGGTCACGGTCGCCGCCTATTTCAACAAGAAAGCGCAGTACAACGAGATGATTAAGGCCGGCTATGCCCCGTATCGCTCGAAAGCGTATATCGTTGGGCTTGACGTGCAACGGAAGGAAGTGCTTTCCAGCGGCGAATTCTCGGACTGGCAGGAGGTTGTGGCCGGCAAGGCGATGCCGCAGTTCGAGCTTGTCGCCCCGGTGTTCGACGACGAGACCGGGGAATTGAGCAACAAGGACGAGATCCGTCAAGCCTTCGGCGCCATCAAGGTGGCGCAACCCACGTTGATGCAGCCGCCGTTCTACGTCGTCGAGGGCGGCGACTTCTGGGAGATCCCCCCGCTCGCCGGCTACGAGGATGAGGAGGAAGAGGAGGAACAAGAGGAAGACGAAGCCATCGTCCTCCGAGCCGGTCCGAGAACTGCCGTAGGCAGGACGGCGCCACCGATTCGGGGGCCTCGCTCGGGTGAGAGACGCACGGGCCCCGGCCGGGGGCGCCTGGGTGCCGGGCCGCGTTCGGGCAGGGGGATCGGCCCTTCAAGCGGCAGAGGATACCCCGGCGCCGCCGCCCGCACGGATGCTGAGAAAGAACGTGAAGCCCGCAAGGAGATTAGAAAGGACCTCGCTGAAGCCAAGAAGCTACTTGGTCAGAAACTGTATGATGAGGCCCGCTCATTGGCCCAGGGCGTCCTCGGCAACCAGTACGCCAGCCCCGGGTACAAACGAAAAGCCAAGGCTATCATCAAGGCGGCCGAGCGCTGGATCGAACGCGAGAGCGGACGCGAGCTGGCACGTGCTGGCCGCGAGGCACCCGAACTGATTACCAAACCCGAGACCGGCGAGCCCGCCGTCTGGTTCCACGACGACACGGTCGAAGCCGGCAAGACGTATCGTTACCGCATGCGGGTCAAGCTCTGGAACCGCTACGTCGGACACATGCGCGTCATGCAAGACCCCGAGCAAGCCAAGCAGGTGGTCGTCGACGGCGAATGGTCGTTCCCCAGCGAGCCGGTCACCGTCACGCCGAGCACGTACTTCTTCTTCAGCGGTAGCCGACCGCCCGATACCGCGAGCGCGGATGTCTGGAGTTGGCATAAGGGACGCCGGATCAAGCAGCGCTTCGACGTGTCGGTCGGCGACGTCATCGGGCATACTCGCAAGATCAAGACCGGCGAGTACGACGAAGAGGGAGACGAAGTCAAGGCCGACATCCCTTTCACCACCGGCGCTGTCCTGCTGGACCTGCGCATCGTCCCGATATTCGCGCTCGTTGGACGTC
>JBHHZX010000133.1:0-9678 GCA_046758265.1 Phycisphaerae bacterium | reverse complement strand
CCGGAGCCCCATTCCAAAACCAGAGGTAGCACTTGGCTTCCAGCCGCAGGCTCAGCGTATCGGGCGGCCAGGAGCAGGCGAGTGGCTGGCTGAAAAGCTGAGAGGCCGAGCGAGACAGCGGGGATCGAGACGCGACAAAAGCGAGCGGGCGTGTGCTTCGCGGCGGACACGCGACAACGCCAGGCGCGTACTTGCACGGGACTCGTAGCGTAGGCGGGACTCAGCTTGGGACGCCGGAGCAAGTCCGCGATGTGCACCTCGGCGTGCGTGTCGGCGTTTTCCACCGCGATTCCCAGGTTGACGACTGCGTCCGGCCCGGCGTCGGGAGGCAAGGCGATCGCGAGATGCAGCTTTCGGTCCTGGTACCCGGCATACAGCGTTCCGCCAACTTGCGCCGCTTCTGTGTCGTCGTCTGAATTGGGCGGCGTGAGTCGGCCGATCACAAACGTTGTGTCGGTGATCTTCGCCGTCGGCTTCATGCGTCGAATCTGTACGAGTGGGCGCAAAGTCACCGGGAATTGGAGCGTATCATCTTCCAGACGCGCGCGGACGATGAGGTCGGTAGGCGCGAAGAGTTTGTCCCTGGTACGCGTTAGCTTGACGTCGAACGAGAGCGTGTCGCCGGCTTTGGCACGCAAGGCGCGAGACGAGAGAGAGGATTTGACGGGCGCCCCCGCGGGGAGGATGACCTGCAAATAGCTGCGGCGCAGGTTAATGGGCGCGTCGATCTCGATTCTGAAGGTGGTCTCCTTGCCACAGTAGACGGTCGCAGGTGCACGCCACCAGGGACGCGCCAGCCCCACCTTGGGCGCGGCCTGGGCTCGTTGGGCGTGAAGCGCGATGAAGAATGGCTTGGGGAGTGTCGCGACGAGCGGTGTCGCCGCGGAGTACGTCAACGGCCGCTCGCGCCGGTCGAAGTCGAAGACGGTCAGCTCACCGGGGACGGTTTGGTAGGGCGCGAGAACGGCCGGAAGGACGCGGTTCGGCTTCGGGAAGAGAACCGCGACCTGCCGTTGGCCACCGATGAAGAGGGCCGAGTCGAACTCAGCGGGAGTGCCGAAGACTTCGCCGGCGTACAGCAGACCGTGGAGCATGCCGACCGCGTTGGCGAAACCCAGCAGAGGGGTCTTGGGGCTGAAGTCGCGCTGGGCCAGGCCGTTCATGCGCTCCGAGCGGCGCGGATCGTTGGTGTCATCGCGCAGGTCGAACCAGACGACCCCCCCGACCCCTGCCCGCGCGGCGCGCACGTAATGGCGCAGGAGAGCGACGGCGTCGTAGAAAGCGCCCGAGCCGTTCAGCGCCTCGGCCCGATGGAACCAGCGATGCGCTTGGCTCCATTTCAGCTTGTTTTGCGTGGCGAATGTCTCGAGGGTGGTGGCAGCGGCGGCCGGATCACCACCAGTCTCAAACGTGAGCTGCACCTTGCCAGCGCTCGGCAGTGAGAAACGGTCCGTATCGTTGGCCTGAACGACAAGTGGGGGCGCGAGGACATCGGCGTCCGGTCGTATTTCTGCCACGCGACGCCGGATCTGCTCCACAGCCGTAAGGTCGGCGGCGGTAAGCCGCCCGGGCTTGGCCGGGTCGGCCGGCAGCGGCTGGTAAGCACAAATCCGCTTGCCATAACGTCGGGCAAGGGCTTCGAACAGCATGGCCTGCCGGCGCCACGGACCCACGCCGTCTGTCGCCAGCCATTCCGGCCGCTCGGTCAGTATGATCATGGTGGCGATGTCGCGCGGGGTAATCAGGTCGATCACCTCGTCGAGCGCTTCGAAGTCCAGCGCGCCCGGGCTGGGCTCTATGGCGCGCCACGGCGTTTCGATCGCGAGCAGTTGCACGCCGATCTCGTGGGCGATGTCGATCTCTAGCAGTTGGTCGGCCAGCGGTTCGCGCATCAGGTTGGTCCCCACGCCGAAAAACGTGGCACGCCCGCGTGGAAGGGCACGGTTAGTGTGAGCGACGGCAATGGTGGTTTCGAAGACGGCCGGGGTGATCCAGCGCGGGCCCCGCACGCGGGCGACGAGCTGATAGAGTCCCGGTTCGTCGATGCGCTGGCTGAAGTCTACGGCGCGACGCGAGCGAAAATCGGCGCCGCTCGGCGGCAGGTTAATCGGGGCGCGGGCGCTGGTCAGCTCTGTTCCGTCGGCGCGGAGCCAGGCCAGCAGGACGGTCAGCGGCAGAGCCCGTCGGCGGGAGATGTTTTCGAGCACGACCGCCGCACGTATCAGCGCGCCCGGCTCGTAGATGTGCCCGGCTTTGTCGAGCTCGAATTCCCCGCGCAGCACCGCGGGGCCGGAAGCGCGGTGCTCCACCTCGAGGTCGTCAAGATAGACGGTTTGGCGGCCGATGCCGTGCGCGCGGATACGGTACCCCCGGATTTGAATCGGCCAAGTCAGCCGCGAGGCCGCGGAATCGTCCGCAGATGCACCGCGCTCGACGAGTTTGAGCTCGTTCGGCGCCAAGTCGGCCGCAAGCCGCATCCAGCGATTCGGTGTGCTCAGAGTGATCGGCGACGTCTCGAAGATGCTTCCCGCGGCATCGCGCACACGAAACAGAATGGTTACCGCGCCCTGCATGATCCAGGCGTACGCAGCGACGCGATTCGCCTGATCGAAGGGCGTGGCCACGCGGAACCGTAGATCGCACGTGGCCGCCGCGTCTGGCTCGGTGGCCCCGATGTCGACCACCAGCGAGCGCTGACCGCGGGCCGGGATGGCCGCCGTACGCACGTCGCAGTCAGCCGCCAGCACGTTTTCGACGTCCACGATCCGGGCCGCGACAGAATCGTCCTCGTAGTCGGCGAGGGTCGTGACGACGGGTTCGTCGGCGCGACCATCAGCAGCGGCCACGAGAAGGCCGGTGAGCAGCAGCGCCATCCGGGCCTGAGCTCGCGGCCGTCCGCCGTTAGCCATCACGTAGCTCTCGCCGGCCAATCCAGACCCAGTCGCCGGACGAGGCTCGTCAGCCGCTGCGCGTAGCCGTGATGCTGCTGCAGATGAACCTGGACCCGCGCGCATCGACGCTCGACCCACTCTGGGTCCGCCCGCATGGCGTTCAGGGCCGCGCGCAGCTCCTGCGACCCGGCGAAGGGGTCGTAATGCTGCTGCGCATGAAGAATCCCAGCGAGCCGCGGGCTTAGCGACAGCGCTCCCGGACTGTGGATCAGCAGAGGCCAGCCGAGTGCGGCGGCGTGGAACAGCGCCGGGCTGAGCGGGTCGAGCGGCCCGGCGAAGACCGCCGCCAGCGGAGACATTTTCGCGGCAGGCTCGGGCAGGCCGTCGAGGCTTTCCGCGAGCAGTTGCAGGGGTTTGGACGAACACCGGTGCCAACCTGTACCAACAATGACGACCTCGAATGACGCTTGTTGCAGTAGCTGTGAGATTCTTTCGAGTACGACGGCCGGAATCAAGACGTGTTCGATAATCCGGACCATGCGCGTGCGGAGTGAGCTTTCGCTTAGTTCGACGCCGCTGGCCCGTTCGGCGCTTCGCAAGAGCGTGGCCGGCCGTGTGATTTCGGCGGTTTCCCACACTTTGGCGGCGGTCTGCTGGAGCTGCGCCCACAGTCGCTTGTGCGTCGGCTGCTTGATGCGGCAGGCCGAGGCGCTGGCGTCGGGCAGGTCGGCTACGACCGCGACCGCTCGGGGCGAACGTGGCCGGCTGGGTGCCTGCGTGTCCCGCACCGGAAAGGCCCAGTGAAAATCGATGAGCCGCGCTCCCGGAACGCCTGCTGCGCGCAGCGCCTGGGCCACAGCCGGCGTTGCCGCCAGGTGGACGGTGTCATCGTCGGCCAGACTCTCTGGGATATCTTTCGTGCTCAGGTGCCACTGGCAAACGGTCTTGCTCGCCGGCAGCGGCAGCGACCCGGGCGAATGATCGATGCAGATGCTCAGTTCGGCGGCAAAATCGGCGAGCCGTTCGCAATGCGGAAGTACGTGGACGTTCCGCGGGCCCGTCGCCGCGCACCGGCAGCACGACCAGCGGAGTTTGTCGGCCGCGCCGGCAAGCTCACTAGTGAGTTGATGGCTGCTCGGATTTGGTCCCAGCGCGAGGACCGCCAGGCGCGCTTCGAGCGTGTGTTCCGGCCGAGGCCGGATTCGGGCTGTGAGGGATCGAAGACGACGGTTACGCGTATCGTTTGTTTGGCGGGCGACGGTCTCACAGATGGTACGCACGCGCGCGAGCCGCTCGTCGCTGACCGCTGGCAGCGTCAGGATCGTGCCGGGCGACAGGAGTCCCGGATATGCTTCGAAGAGTTGCGCCAGAAACGCCTGCTCGCGCTGGGGCGGGACGAGGATACAGCGGCCACACGTGATCGCGTGCGCAACATCGACCGTTCGCAAGACCGCCGCCAACTGTGTGGTGTCGTCCTCGAAGACGAAAACCGCCTGCCGGGAGGTGAGCCGGTCGAGCAGCAGTTTGAGCTCGGCGCCCGCCGCGATCGTTGGTACGGCGGGGTTCTTGTCGGCAACCCGATCATAGCGTAGCAGCGCGCCGGCACGGGTGCGAGGGGCAGCCGTCCCGGCGAGCCATTGCGGCGGCGCGCCCGCCGGCTCGAGGCGATACGTCGGGAAGCCGTCGAGCGCCGTGACCGGACGCCAATGCGACGGCAGCCCGGTGCGTTCCAGTTGCCGGGCTAACTCGGGCTGTTCGGCGCGCAGCGCAGTGAGGTTGGCAGACCAGAGCGCCGGATCGGGATTGAAGGGGGCGGCGTCATCCCAGCCGGCGAGATCGATCGCGTCCATGCTCTCGCTCGCTAATCTCCCGAGTGAAAAGCGGCCATCCAGAGCAGAACTAGCAGCCAGCAGAGATAGAGTACGCCCAGAAGCACCAGCGGTCTCTTCGATCTCCGGGGCTCTGTGCCGAACGGTGCGTGGCGGTCGCAGACGGACGGACCAGGAGATTGCTTCGTCATGATTTGTCCTGTGCCGGCGCATCGCCGGGTTTCGTTGCCTCGATCGGTCCCGTTGGCCGGTCGGTCGCAGGCTCTTGGGGCGGCGTCACTAGGGCGTCGGATGGCGCCGGTGTCTCGGCCTGCCTCGTAGCCAGGCGTCGGATCTCCGGCAGCGCGTATTCCGCCACGAGCGACTTCAGCGTACTGGTGATCGGGATCGCCAGCAACATCCCGAGCAACCCGGCCAGTTGTCCGCCGATCAGCAGCGCGATCACCGTCGTGATCGGGTGCAGCCCGGAGGCCCTGGCTTCGATGACGGGTGTCAGCACGAACGACTCGAGCGCCTGCACCGCCAGGTACACACCGACCACCAGCGTCACCGCCACCACCCAGTTGCCGCCCGCATCGGCGGCATCGAGGTAGGTGAGGATCAGTGCCGGTGGCAACGCCAGGACCGACATGAACGGAACCAGGTTCAGAACACCGGCCAAGGCGCCGAGCGCAAGGTTGTAGGGCACTCCAACAATCAGCCAGCCGATTCCGGTGAGCGTGCCGACCGCCAGACAGACGAGCAACCGCCCGCGGAAGAAGGTGGAGACGGCACCGTCGATGGTGCTCGCGACGCGGACGATGGTCGGGCGGTAGCCGCTGGGCAGGTGGTCGCGAATCGTTCGGACGATCTCGTTGAAGTGCAGGAGAAAGAAGAACGTGTATATCGGCAACAGGACGGTCAGGCTGAGCCAGTAAAATGCGTTGGAGACAATGCGGGCGATGTAGCCGATGACCGAGCGTCCCGCCGTCAGCCCATAGTCCTTTACTAGCTGCGTGAGTTGGTCGCGATGGGTACGGGCCAGTTCTTGTGCACTGGACGGCCGGTCTGGACCCCGTTCCGCGCTCGGGAATGTCGTAGCCGGCGCTGACGGTTCGTCGGCCTCCTCCGCGGCACCCGGCCGTGTGCCTGCCGCCGAGTGCTTGTCGGTGGTGCTGAACAAGCCGGGGATCGTCTCGTCAAGCCATT
Organism: Phycisphaerae bacterium; assembly: GCA_046758265.1. Classification (GTDB taxonomy): domain Bacteria; phylum Planctomycetota; class Phycisphaerae; order UBA1845; family Fen-1342; genus JALSRY01. Next base: position 3,770 of record JBHHZX010000133.1, on the reverse strand, counting down.
CGAACGTTTGGCTGGCGTAGCCTGGGATGTTGCCGGCCAATTGCACGACTTGGGCGGTACCGGCGGCGAGCAACGAGATGCCGACTATCAGCAGGAGGGCCAACCCGGCACTGATTGAGATGACCCGCCTGATCCGGTAATTCTGCTCCAGCAAAGTGACCAGCGGGTTGAGGATGTATGCCAGCGCGAGCGCCGCGACGATCGGGGTCAGAACCTGCCGCAGCACGAGCGCGATCCAGACCAGTAGCGCGACGGCGGCCAACAGGCCGAAGAAGCGTGCCCACCGTCGTCCGCTTTCGGAAAGTCTCGGCAGGTAGCGATCCATGAGGAGGGTGGAGCCTAGCCCTCTTCGTCGAACTTGTCGAGCGGGATTTCGTAGGACCCGAAGGCCTCACGGAAGTCGTAAACGTCGTCGAAGTCCTCAATGCGGTCCGAGTCTTGCTTGCCCATCAGACCCAGCTCGATGAGCAGAAAGACCATCTCACCGAAGTCGCGCGTCTTTCGAATGTTCCAACTGCTGAGGACGGACTGGGCCAGCGGCCCCCAGGTCTCGAGCGCCAGGGCGCGCAGGCCCTCGCAGAGTTGCTGCCCGCTGACGTGACGGGGGCCTTCCGGTGGTTCCGTGGCGTACACCAACCGCGCCGTATACTCCAGCCCGTGATGCAGAAACTCGTACGCCGCCGGCGGGTAACGCCCGTCTGCCCGGATCGCTCGTTCGAAGCGCTCAGCCGTGTCGGTGTCCATGGTGTTCGCGTCAATTCGTTACCAAGATTCTATTAGCTCTCAGCCGCACCGGGTGCCGAGCCGGACTGGTCGCGACGTGGGCGTCGGCGTCGTCGTCGGCGACGCGCCGGTCGTCCGCCCCGCTCGGCCTCGCCATGTTCTTTTGCCGCTGCGTCCGGCGGCTGGTCGATTTCCGGGAGCGCCGCCGGCGCCTCCGACGCCGGCGTTTCCGGCCGAACGGCCTCCGACGACGACGGATCCTGATCGTCGTCCGATGACCTCGGCTGTCGGTGTGAGCGGTGCCGCTGGCGAGGAGATTCCTCCTGTTCGTCCGTCGCCTGCGGGTCGGCGTCTGCGCCGGCCGCAGGCCTATCCGCGTCAGGCGCTGGCGCGGTGGGCGTCGCTGCTGGCGCGCGGAGCCGCGAAATCTCTTCGACCGGAACCGCCAACTCGCGCTCGTCGTCGCTTCGGACAAGCACTAGTTGCGTCAGGATTTGGCAATCAATGACCGTCGCCGGGCCAATTTCCGTTTGAACGCGAGCACCCGTGCGCGGGAGCTTCCGAGCCAGTTCGTCGTAGCCCACATGCTCGTAGCGCAGGCAGCAGCGCAGTCGGCCGCAACGTCCCGAGACCTTGGAGGGGTCCAGCGTGGACTTCTGCAGCTTGGCCATTCGCATGGTGACGGGGCGCAACTTCTTGAGGAAATTCTTGCAGCAGCATTCGCGCCCGCAGACTTCGTAGTCGGCGATCAGGCGCGCCTCGTCGCGCGCGCCAACTTGCCGCATCTCGATACGGGTCTGGTAATGTTGCGCCAATGCCCACACCAACTCGCGAAAGTCAACCCGTCCGTCGGACCGGAAGTAGAACACGATTCGTTCGCCCCCCAGCAGATGCTCGGCCGTGATCACTTTCATGTCGAGCTGGAACTGCGCCGCGAGCTGCCCGCAGCGCTCGACGTCCTCGCGGATGTGGCGGTTGAGCCGTTCGTGTTCGTCAATGTCCTGCACCGATGCTTCGCGCAGGACCTTGCCCGCTTTGACCCGATAGAATTCGGGGCCGCTGTTGTCGATGTATTCCTTGATCCGGTCGCAGCCGACCGACTGATAGCAGGCGGGGCACGTGAGACTGACTTGCTCGCCGATCTCGATGCCGCGGTCGGACTGGATGACGACCATCGCTCCGCGCCGGATGGCGGTCTGGGGCGGGAGGCGGAACTCCCCGATCCAGTTCATGGCGCCGTAGCGTACGCCGCTGCTGCGAGAGCTTTTTTCCGACCCGGCGATGCAGTCGCTTGTGCAGTTGCCGGGATTGTCGGCGGCGGCGCTGGGTGTATATAGGGGTAAAGCTGCCACAGGCTCCCCGTCATTCTGCACGAACCCGACCGTCTCCGGCCGCAGTGAGGAACCCGCTTTCCCCCGCGCTGGTGGCGGCACTCCTCGGCTTAGGCCGGATGACGGCTTAACGCCAGATCAATTAGATTGAGCATTGTGGCACTATTTCGGCACTTCCGCAAATAGATTTAGGCTGCGCGCCCCGTCGATTTCCTCAATCCCCATGTGGAGCTTGGTTCCGGCTAGAGCGCGACTCTGCGGGTAGAAATACGTTCGGATGGCAAGCTCGCCCGGCGCGATGTGGAGGAAGGCGTTTTCCTGACGGGCACGGCCCTCCGCGTCGCAAAAGGCTGCGAAGCTGACGGGCTGGTTGGAGGAGTTGCGCAATGACTGTTCCACGACCAGATTGCTCCCCTCCCAATAGGCGGTCGCGTCCAGACCGATGTGACGCAGCCCGACTGTGAGCGCCTCACGGAACTGCAGTTCCGTGTTCTCCGGGGCGTGCAGGATTAAGCGGACCTGCAGATCGTAACTCTGTGCGATCTGTCGCGGCGGGAGCGTGAAGGTCAGCGGTTGCGCGAACGTCTCACCCGGCTCCAGCAGAAAGCTGCGCACGGCCGGCCTGATCATCCAATTTCCCGGAGGCGTGAGGCGGACTTCGCCGGAGAGACGCGTGTCGAACGTATTTTGAAACGTCAGCACCGGGCGGGGTCCCGGTTCGTGAGTCTGCACATACGTCGGCGCGATCCGGTAACTGGCGTGCAATAACGCCAAAGGTGTGTGCAATTGCTCAACGATCAGCGGTGTCGGCCCAACCGGTAGCCGGGTGCGGCCTTGCGTTGTTTCCAGGGGCACCGGCTGCCCCCAGATGTTGATGGCGCGCGGGTTCGGCCCAAGGTATAGTTCCACGTGCTCGGTCCCCGCGCCTTCCCGCCAGGACCAGATGACCGTGCAGCTTGAGCCGCCGCCCTCAAAAACGACGGCCACCGTGTTCGGGGCGGGCCTCGTGGCCGCCACAGCGGTTTTCCCGGAGAGAGAGCGGAACAGGGTTCGCAGGACGACATAGTCTTCGGTTGGCTGCCACGCCGGCTGCCCGCCGCTGCTGGAGACCTCAAAGGGCGCCGGGAGAAAAACTCGCCCGGGGTTAAGCGCCTTGGCCAGAACCAGACGCCGCGCCACATCGTCTACCCGCCGCGCGCTGCCCAAGTGGTGGCGTGGGTCTGCCGCGAGCTGCAGCCAGTACGACGAAGCGTCGCCGTCAACCAGGAACTCCAATTGGCGCGGCAGGGCGCGCGTCGGCACCTCGGCGGGAACCCAGACCGATGCGACGTCGTCTTTGGGCGGCGAGACCGCCGTCATCGGCTGCGGTATCGCCAATCTCGGCATGGTGATGAATTGGCGGAAATGGCGGCGAACGCGCTCCACGTCGGTGGGCCGCCACTGCTGGGCGTCTCGCAGCTCAATGTCTTCGGCACCGAGCTGCCAGGTTGGCAGCAAGGCCCCAAAATACGCCAGAATCGGACTTAACAGCTCGTGCCACACGTCGTCGCGTGCAACGAGCCGGCGGGTGGAGTCGCCCAGCTCGGGATCGTCCCGGCCACGGTCCTCATCTCCCCGGTCCGCTCCGACTCGGCGGCTGCGGCCGCGGGGCTGCAGCCGGGCGACCTCATCGTCGCCGTGGACGGGCGGCCTGCGGGGAGCTTCGCCTCGTTTGCC
>JBHHZX010000132.1:0-9718 GCA_046758265.1 Phycisphaerae bacterium | reverse complement strand
CCAGGTCATCCACGACAACGGTCAAGCGGCCTGCGCCCACCTCCGGCTCGACTCACCACCCGCCCCAGCGATCCTCGAACGAATTCGCGCCGGCCACCCGACGATTTCCGGAGTAGAATTAATCAGCGTCGCATAAGGGCGCCGACGGCCGCCTGCAACCGCGATCGAAGCGTTTCCGGCCCGGCGTGGGGTCTCGCCGGGCCGGTTGGCATGTGCCGTGACGGCGAATACAATGCCGCGTTCCTATTCCGGGGGAATGGGCCGGGCCGAGCGGGTTCAAGCCAAAGAGGACCGATTGTGCCGAGGGAGACGATCCAGATTCCTTGTCGCGTCGAGTCACTCTCGATTCTGAGTGCCGACGGGACGCTCGATAAGGACCTTGAGCCACAAATACCCGACGCCGACCTCAAGCGGCTTTACAAAACAATGCTCGCCGCCCGCCTGCTCGACCAGCGCTGCCTGCAACTCCAAAGGCAGGGTCGCATCGGCACTTACGGTCCCTGCAAGGGGCAGGAGGCGACGCCGCTCGGCGTTGCTTACCTTCTCCGCGACGACGACTGGCTGGTACCGACGTACCGCGAGCTGTCGGCATACCTGTGGCGCGGGTGGCCCGTGGACCGCCATCTGCTCTGGTGGGGCGGGCACGAAGCCGGTTCCAGCGTCCCGGAAGGAATTAACGATCTGCCGATCTCCGTCCCGATTGCCTCCCAATGCCAGTATGCGATGGGCATCGCCTGGGGCTGCAAGCTCCGAAACGATAACACCGTCTGCGCCTGCTTCGTGGGCGACGGCGGGACCTCACAGGGCGACTTCCATGAGGCCATGAACTTCGCGGCGGTCTATAACGTCCCGCTCGTGATGATCGTCCAGAACAACCACTGGGCCATCTCGCTCCCCCGGCACAAACAGACTGCGTCGCAAACGCTTGCCCAGAAAGCCATCGCCTACGGCCTCGACGCCATCCAAATCGACGGCAACGACATTCTCGCCGTCATTGTGGCGGCGCGCGAAGCCATTGAGAAGGCCCGAGCCGGCGGCGGCCCGTCATTGATCGAAGCGGTCACCTACCGCCTTGCGATGCACACCACCGCCGATGACCCAAAGAGGTACCGCAGCGACGAGGAGGTTGCCGAGTGGGAAACCCGCGACCCGTTGCCGCGCTTCCGCGACTATCTCCGGCAAAAGAAAGTCCTCGATGACAAAAGCGAGCGCGTCATCGCGGAGGAAATCCGCGACGAAATCGACCAGGCCCTCGAGAAGTACGAGAAGTACCGCCCCGACCCCTACGGCCTGTTCAAGTACATGTACGAGGAGATGACGCCCGAACTCAAACGGCAGATGGCGGAACTGAAGGAGCAGTTGGAAGGCAAAGCTCCTGCGATGGAGACCGCCACGCCCGAAGTCAGCCGCGTGAGGTAGGGCAGGGATCGCAATATGGCCCAACTGACCATGGTGAAGGCCCTGAATCTGGCACTGACCGAAGCGATGCGGGAAGACCCGAACGTCATCGTGCTCGGCGAAGACGTCGGGCTGGACGAAGGCGTCTTCCGCGTCACCGAGGGCCTGCTCAAGGAATTTGGCGAAGACCGCGTCAGCGATACCCCGCTGGCCGAGGCGGCCATCGCCGGCGCCGCCGTCGGCCTCTGCCTTCGGGGTCTCCGGCCGAGCTGCGAAATGCAGTTCGACGGCTTCGCCTACCCGGCCTTCCACCAGATCGAGGGCCATATCCGGCGATTTCGCAACCGCACGCGCGGCCGCTACACCTGCCCGATGGTAATCCGCATGCCTGACGGCGGGGGGATTCGCGCCATCGAGCACCCCAGCGAAGCACCCGAGGCGACCTACGCTCACCTGGCGGGGCTGAAAGTCGTCTTGCCCTCCGGGCCGCGGAACGCCCGCGCTCTGCTGCGGGAAGCGATTTTCAGTCCGGACCCGGTGATCTTCTTCGAGCCCAAGGCGCTCTATCGCGCGTTTCGCGAGGAAGTGCCGGACGAGCCCGAAACGATGCCGATCGGCAAAGGCACCGTGGCCCGCCGGGGCAAAGACCTGACCATCATCTCATACGGCGCCGCGCTGCGAACGACGCTGGAAGCCGCCGAAGAATTGTACGACGAATACCACGTCGACGCCGAGGTGCTCGATCTGCTCAGCGTGGCGCCGCTCGACAGCGAACTGATCAACGAGTCGGTCCGCCGGAGCGGCCGGGCCGTGGTGGTGCACGAAGCCCCGCGGCATTGCGGCGTCGGCGCCGAAGTGATAGCGCGCATCGTGGAAGACAGCCTGATGTATTTGGAAGCGCCGATCAAGCGCGTGACCGGGTTCGACACGATCATCCCGTTCTTCGCCAACGAAAAGGCGTACCTCCCGGACGCGGCCCGGGTGGTGAAAGCCGCACTGGACACGGTGCAGTTCTAAAGGCGGGTGGCACGGGCGTCTTGCCCGTCTCTGCGCGCGAAGGGTGAGTGAGAATGTTCGAGTTCAAGTTGCCCGACCTCGGCGAGGGGGTCCACGAGGGGCAGATTGTCAGCGTGCTCGTCAAAGAAGGCGACACAGTCGCCGAATACCAGCCGCTGCTGGAAATCGAGACGGATAAGGCCGCGGTCGAGATTCCGTCGCCGAAAGCCGGCGTAATCGCGCGCTTGTATGTCGAGCCCGGGCAAGTCGTCAAGGTCGGCGACGTCATGGTGGTGATCGACGAGAGCGGCACCGGGGCAGCGGCGGCCGCCGCCGCGAGCGCGGCGACCGCCGAAGAACCGCAAACGCAAGCGGCTGCCGAAGCGAGCGAACGCCGCAGGGCCGCCCCGCCGCCTGCATCCGCCGTGACGACGCCAGCTTCGATCCGGCGCGACGGCCCGGTGGCGGCGGCGCCGGTTGTTCGCAAGCTCGCCCGCGAGCTGGGCGTCGACATTCAGCAGGTACCCGGCAGCGGCCCGGATGGGCGCGTGCTGCGCGAAGACGTCGAACGCTTCGCGAGGCGCGGCGACACCATCGCTGCCGCGGCGGCGACTTCTGGGCCCGAGGCCCCACCGCTGCAACTCCCGACCGAACCCCTGCCCGATTTCGGCCAGTACGGCAAGATTCGGCGCGAGAGGCCCACGCAGATCCGCAAGACGATCGCACGTCAGATGACCCGGTCCTGGCTGAGCATCCCGCGCGTCACGCATACTGACAACGCCGACATCACCGAACTCGAGCGCAACCGCAAGCAACTGAACGCGCGCTTGCGCGAAGGCCAGGCGAAGCTGACGATCACGGCGATCGTGATGAAGGCCGTGGCGGCCGCGCTGCGCGAACACCCGATGGTCAATTGCAGTTATGACACGCAGAATGAGGAGATCATCTACAAGGACTACGTCCACATCGGCGTCGCAGTCGATACGCCGCGCGGCCTGGTGGTCCCGGTCATCCGCAACGTGGACCGCAAGCCACTGCAACAGGTGGCCGGCGAACTGAACGACCTGGCCGAGCGCACGCGCACCGCCAAATTCGACCTCGCGGAGTTACGCGGGGCCACGTTTACGATCACCAACGTCGGCGCCTTGGGCGGGACGTTCGTGACGCCCATGATCAACTTCCCCGAGGTCGCCGTCCTGGCATTGGGTCGCGCCGCCTGGCAGGCGAAGGTGATGGAGGACATGCAGATCGTGCCGCGGCTGATCCTGCCGCTCTCGCTCTCGTTCGACCACCGCATGGTCGACGGCGCCGACGCCGCCCGCTTCACCAGCGACGTCGTCAACTCACTCGAAAACCCGCTGCGGCTGGTCAGCCTCGCGTAGGTCCGAGCGTAGGCGCCGGATCAGAGAAGTAGCGGCCGACGCCCGCGCCGGCCGTTGAAATTGGGGTAAGCGACTCGTATACCTATGGCCACCAAGTGGCCGGCCGGCACAGCTACGATTCGGAGGTCAAGCGTTGGTCGTTGGCGAACTCACCGAAGAAACCCAACTGCTGGTCATCGGCGGCGGGCCCGGCGGCTACGTCGCCGCCTTCAAGGCCGCCGACCTCGGCATCCAGACCACGATCGTGGATGCGGCGCCGATCCTCGGGGGCATCTGCCTGCGCGCGGGCTGCATCCCGTCCAAGGCTTTGCTCCACGTCGCCCACTTGATCACCCACGCCGCGGAAGCCAGAGATTTCGGCATCACGTTCGACAAACCGAAGATTGACGTCGAGAAGCTCCGCGGCTGGAAGCAAGGCGTCGTCGACAGATTATGCGGCGGCGTGAACACGCTCGCCAAGAAGCGGAACGTGCGCGTAATTCAAGGCCGAGCCGTCTTCGAAGACTCGCACAGCGTGCGGATCGCAGACGCTGAAGTCGCCCGCATCCGGTTCAAGCATGCCATCATCGCGACCGGCTCACGCGCCCAACGCCTGCCCGAAGCGATCGTTCCGGCCGACTGCTGTATCGACTCCACCGACGCCCTCGAACTGGAAACCATCCCCGGGACGCTGCTCGTCGTCGGCGGCGGCTACATCGGCCTCGAGCTCGGCCAGGTCTATGCCGCACTCGGCAGCCGGGTAACCGTGATCGAATTGCTGGATCACATCCTTCCGGGGGTGGATGACGATCTGGTGCGCCCGCTTGCTGCCCAGCTTAGAAAGCAGTTTGACGCCGTCCACACCTCCGCCAAACTCGACACAGCCAGGGCCACCCACAAAGGCGTCGAGGCAACCTTCACCAGAGGCGGCGCGAGGCAAAAACAGACGTTCGAGCGCGTGCTCGTGTCGGTCGGCCGAACACCAGAGGCCGAAGACCTCGGCCTCAAAAACACCAAGGTCCAGGTTAACGAGCGCGGCTTTATCGAGGTGGATCAGCAACGGCGAACCGCCGACAAACGCATCTTTGCGATCGGCGATGTCGCGGGCAACCCGATGCTCGCACACAAGGCCTCGCATGAAGGCATCGTCGCGGCCGAAGCCATCGCCGGCCGGCCTAGCGCTTTTGATCCCCAGGCCATCCCGGCCGTGGTTTATACCAGCCCGGAGATCGCCTGGTGCGGACTCAGCGAAGCGCAAGCCAAAGAGCAGGGCTTGGAGATCAAGATCGGCAAGTTCCCGTGGGGGGCCTCCGGCCGGGCGATCGCCATGGGCCGCCCGCACGGCCTCACCAAAATCGTCGCCGACGCGAACACCCGGCGCGTGCTCGGCGTCGGTATCGTAGGTGAACATGCCGGCGATCTGATCGCCGAGGCTGTGCTTGCGTTGGAGATGGGAGCCGAAGCGGAGGACCTGGCGCTGACGATCCACCCGCACCCGACCACCAGCGAAACCCTGATGGAAGCCGCTGAAAGTATCTTCGGAAAGGCGATCCACTCGGCCCGCTAAACGAGGGCTTCCCGATGCACGCCCGCCTGACAACGCTCGCGGTGGCTGTGGCATCCTTGACCGGATGTCAACAGACGCTGCCCAGCGCGGACATGCGGGCTCACGACGCGCAGGCCCGACCCCTTCCACCCACGCTGGCCCGCATGCAGAGGGCTTATCCCGACCTGCACACCGGGCGCTTCGTCTGCTTGGCGGACTTCAACACGCAGCCGCAAGCCGCCCTCTTCCGCGTCCTCGGTCCGCGCGGCACCGAAGCCAAGGGCCAACCCACGGTCAGCGTCCGACGCGCCATCGACGAAACCGGGGCCGGGGGCCTAAAGGCCCGCCTGACCTCTCCCAACGACCTGCTGCTGTTCGACGGCGCGCGCTCCGAAGAGCTTGCCCTCGTACGCGACTGGCGGGACTACAACCTCCTGCTGTTCAACATCTACGGCCCGCCCGACGGCCTGCTGCTGGAATTCTGGGCGCAAAGCGGTACCGACCTCCCGATCCGCTGGACACGCAATCTCTTTGCCCAACCCGGCTGGCACCTCTACCGATTTGATTTGAGCGAGATCGGCGAAGAGCTCGACCTGGCGGATGTCCGTGCCCTTGGCTGCCGCGCGCCAGAACTGACCGCACCGATCGACTTGTATCTCGACGACCTGATCCTGACCGACAACACGCGCTACCTGCTCGGCGAGAACGCCGCCGCAGGGGAGCTGTATGTCGTGACCCGCGGGCGGCGAATCCACGTCGGCGCCCGCGGTCGGTTTGAACTGGCGTTCTCCGACGGCGTGATCGTCGAATGGCACGCCGACAACGGGCAAAACCTCACCGTCCGCAGCGGATTGGGACCGTGGCCGCTCCCGTTGCCGCGGGACTGGAGCTTTCGACACGCTGACCCGGTCGTTTACGACGATCCGGCCCTGTACGCGAACTGGGGAGCGCGCGTCGCCGCGGCGCAGCGCATCGTGGAGATGTCCGAATTCCGGGTGGTGGTCGCGGGCATTTGGCGTTTCTTGCCGGCGCCCGACGGCGCCCGCACCGGCCCACGCTCGGCCACGGCACCGGAGCATTCGTGGCGCTACGTCGTCTATCCTTCCGGCCAGGTTTACGTGCGGGTCACCTCGCACGCGCGGGATGCCGGCTGGCGCGCCCCGCGCCTCGGATATGCCCTCGCCCTTAATGGACGCAGCGGTTTTTCGCGCGTCGCATCCGGATCGGCATACGGCGGACGGTCGGATGCCAACTTTGTCTTGCTGTCGCAGCCCGGCCGCGACCGCCCCGACTTGCTCTGGTGCGCACACGCGCCCGAAGCAGCCCAGCGGCACCTCGAACTGGTTTCGGCCGACGAGCGGCGCGTCGCGGTCACGGTCGGAGACGTCGAGACGACGGACACCGTTGAAGCCGCCCACCTGCTGCGATTCTGGCCGCCTGATATCGACGGCGCCCCCGAAGCACAAAGTTTTTCCGCCGACTACCAGCAACCGGCCAGGCTGACGGTCTCGCCGGGCCGCGCGGTCACCGACGCCCCTGGGGACCTCAACCACGACGGGTTCAACGAGTCGGAAGGCTGCTACGAACTCGAGCCGAAAGCGGGGCTGCTGCGCTTCAGGTTCTCACCGGGGCCGTACCTGCGCCACCGCCCGATCTTCCGTGTTCACGGCACCGCCACGCGGGACTGCTGGGTTTACGCCCCGGGGCGCATCGTCCGCCACCGGGGTCGCGACCGGCATGGCAACCTGCTGTTCACGCTGCCCCGCGCGGTCAGCAGGCCCCTGACGATCGAGGTGAACACGCGGTCGAGGTCGACTCCGCCCTGAACGTCTGATCAGCCCCTGAGATTATTTGGACTAAATAACCGTGCGCGATTGTGCGACACGTAATCAGAGCCCGAAGCGCCAGCGAGGGATTCGCGCGCGTTACGCAGGCGTTATTTCATCCCTCGCTTGCGCTTCGGGCTCGGTTGGCGCTGCACGATCGTACACGGTTATATAGAATCGGACGTCGGTGCTCGCGGCTCGGGAGCGGGCGACGACCGAAGCGTGACCGGCTTCGCTTGACGCCGATCAGTAAGCAATCTAGCATCAAAGACGGCGGAAACTGCCAGGGAGTTTTCCGGATGGGGTTGTGCGAACACTGCAAGAAGGCTCAGGCCACGTTCCACCTGACCAACATCAGCCGAGACGGCGAGAAAATCGAGCGTCATCTCTGCGAACGTTGCGCGATTGAAGAGGGCCTGATCCAGATCCACAAGCCGGACTTCAGCACCGAGATCCTCGAAAGCTTCATCGCCTCCGCCAAGTCCGCCTCGTCGGCCGACACCAATCTGGTTTGCGACGAGTGCGGCATCAGCTACGTGGAGTTCCGTAACCAGGGCCTGCTCGGCTGTCCCAAAGACTACGATACGTTCAAGGAGGCGCTCCTGCCCTTGATCGAGCGCGCGCATGACGGGGCCACGCACCACACCGGCAAGTCGCCGAAGTCTCTCGGGGCTACCCGCACGACCCAGCAGGAAATCCACCGGATAAAGCGACAGCTCGAAGAGGCGGTCGCGGCGGAGGACTACGAGCGGGCGGCTGAGTTGCGCGACCGGATTCAAACCCTGGAGTCGTCATGAGCAAGCCGATCGACCAACTCGCGCGGCGGGCCGGCGAGTGGTTGCGCGGCGAGGGGCCGTTGCACGAGATCGTCATCTCGACGCGCGTTCGGCTGGCGCGCAATATCGCCGGGTTCAATTTCCTCTCCCGCGCCGACGCGGAAACGCGGACCACCATCGCCGACACGATCCAGGCCGCGGTGCGCAAGGCGCAGGGCCTGGAGGGGTTCGTGCACGTCGATGTCGATGAGTTGGAGGAGTTGGAGCGTAACCTGCTCGTCGAGCGGCAGTTGATCAGTCGCCAGCACGCCGAGGGCAGCGGTGCCCGCAAGGTGGCGTTCGACCCCACTGAGGCCACCTCGCTGATGATCAACGAGGAGGATCACCTGCGTATCCAGGTCATGCGCAGCGGCTTGCAGCTCGAGGAGGCCTGCAAGCAGATCAACGCCATTGACGACGCCCTTGAGGCGCAGCTCGAGTACGTCTTTCACCCCCAGTTCGGATATCTGACCGCCTGCCCCACCAACATCGGCACCGGCATTCGTGTCTCGGTCATGCTGCACCTGCCGGCCTTGCGGCTGACGAACGAGCTAGAGCGCGTCGGGCAGGCCGCCAAGGACATGAAGCTGGCCGTCCGCGGGCTGTTCGGCGAGGGCACGGAGGCGCTCGGCGATTTCTTCCAGGTTTCCAACCAGATTACCCTCGGTCGCGAGGAGACGGATATCGCCGATGATTTCCGCCACCTGGTGATCCCGAAAATCGTCGAATACGAGCAGCATGCCCGCGCCGCGCTGCTGGAAAAACGAGCGCACGCCCTCGACGACAAGCTCTTCCGCGCCATGGGGGTGCTGCAAAGCGCCCGTCTGATGAGCTCGAATGAGGCCATGCAGTACCTCTCACACGTGCGGATGGGCCTGCACGTCGGACGCATCAAGACGATCAACCTGCAAACGGTCAACGAGCTCTTCATGCAAACCCAGCCGGCCCACCTGCAGTGTCTGCAAGGCGAGCGGCTGAGCGGCGAACAACGCAGCATCGCCCGCGCCGCCCTGATCCGGGCGCGGCTCAGCCGCAATTGATCCCTCAAGTCACCTACCAGGAAGGAAACCGCATGCCCAAACCGGCACTGGCACTCGGCGCACTGTTGATCCTGCTGGGCCTGGGCGGCTACTTCGGCTCGGACCGTGCAAGCATAACCGCGCTGATCCCCGCCTTCTTCGGCCTGCCGATCGGCCTCCTCGGCGGGGTCGCGCTTCAAGCCGGCGAGAAGGTACGCGCGCATACCATGCACGCCGCCGTCGTGATCGCCCTACTCGGCCTTCTGGGCTCCGCCGGCGGCGTGCCCGGCGCGATCAAACTCGTGACCGGCGGCGATGTCTCACGCCCGCCGGCGGTCGTCGCAAAAGCGATCATGGCGCTGTTTTGCCTTATCTTCATTGCGCTGAGCGTCAAATCGTTCATCGCCGCGCGGCGAAAGCGGTCCGCGTAGACATCGCAACCCCGATGCAAGCTCGATTCAAGAGCGAAGGCTTGGCAGGTGCCATGCCCGCTGCCTTGAGCGGGCATGTTGCTCAGGTTTCGACAGATCTCGCGAGGCTCATGGCCGCTCAGAAGCGGCCATGCCACCCCGCCGACGCAAACTCGAATCAACAGTGAAAGCTTGGCGGGTGCCATGCCCGCTGCCTTGAGCGGGCATGTTGCTCAGGTTTCGACAGATCTCGCGAGGCTCATGGCCGCTCAGAAGCGGCCATGCCACCCCGCCGACGCAAACTCGAATCAACAGTGAAAGCTTGGCGGGTGCCATGCCCGCTGCCT
>JBHHZX010000131.1:0-9785 GCA_046758265.1 Phycisphaerae bacterium | reverse complement strand
CGGTTTTTGCCGAGGTGAGCGCGGTTGTCCGGGCTGATCAGGTATGGTGGTGACGAAGGTAGCCGAAGAAAGACGCTAAAGTGGCGCCCCCGCACCCAGGCGGGTTACGCCAGCAGATCGACGCGCGATCCTTCGTCGACATCGTCGAATGCGACGGCGAGACCTCGCTCGGTGTACGCCGCGACGACGGAGGCCGGCGTGTGCGAGCTGACGGCTGCGTTGTACGGGGCCGGGTCGAGCTTGTCCGGGTCGCCGTCGTTGTCGTCGTCGGTGTCACAGGCATCGCCGAGGCCGTCCGAATCGAAGTCGGCCTGGCTGGGGTTGGCGGTCTCGGGGCAATTGTCCGCGCGATCACAAATTCCGTCGTCGTCGCGGTCGTGACAGGAGCGGACGTACGACTGGTACAGAGCGTCGCGTCGAAACGTGCAATCTACGCTGGAGTGCCGCAGCACCGCGTACCACAACAGATGCGTGCGCGAGACCTCCGCCGGGTGGGTGACGTTTCTCATGCTTCCTTCCGCCTCCTGGGCGCTCGATCTGCCGCCGTTTGCGGCAGGAGACCTGCGTAGGACGGGTCTCGCCCGCCACTAAGAACCTATCCCACACTTTCTGTGGGACCGGTTTTCAACCGGTCAGGAGACAGGTTACAAACCTGTCCCACAGTTGTGGGATAGGCTCTAAACCCTGCTGGGCAGACCCTGCCTTATGCCTATCTAACTATACGCCGCCAGCGGTACGCCAGGTCAAGCGCTGGGTTGGGAGACTCGCTGGTTAAGGCTGCTGCCCGATAAAAGGAACGCGAACTGCCGAAGGCGGGTGCGAAAAACGCGCTTTGAGCCCGGCGGCCGCTAGCCCTCTGTCGTGCCGTCCAAGAGCGTCGCGTGTCGGGAGCCACCCTACCCGGCTCGGTGCACCGCCACCAGAGCGGCCATGTCGCTTACAACCAGATCCGGCCGCACCTCCCCGCGCGGCGGGCGTGTGGCACCCCAGCCGGCTCTTCCGGCCCGTCGGTTGATCCATACGGTGCGCAGGCCGAGCGCCTTGGCCGGCTCGTGGTCGTGGAAGAGGCTTTGCGCGACATGCAGGATTCCGTCGCGCTCTACGCCTAGCTCCTTAAGTCTTTCGAAGGCATACTCGAAATTTCGGCGGTCGGGCTTATAGCTGCCGACGTCCTGTGCGGTGATCACGGCGTCAAACTCGACGCCGAGCTTCGCCTGGCTGTGGGCAAACGACGCGCGATCGATGTTTGAGATGATCGCCAGCTTATGGTGCTGCTTGAGACAGCGCAGCGCTGCCGCACTGTCCTCAAACGCCGGCCAAGCGCGCACCGACCGGGCGAACGCACGGGCTTCCTCCGGTTCGGGGTCAACGCCGTACCGCCTCGCGATGTCCATAAACACCGCCTGCAAGATTTCGGGATAGAGCTTCCGTGGCGTCGCCGCCTCGTGTTCTGACTCGAAATCCCCGAAGCTGGCGAGCAGTTCATCGTTGGAGACGCCCAGCCCATACCGTTGAGCCCAGGGCTCTAGCACGTCCAGGATGCCCTGTTCCCAGTCGATCAGCGTCCCATAGCAGTCAAACGTCAGAGCGTCGACGTTGCGAAAGTCCATACCCAGACCTCGAACGCTCTCATGATAGCCCCGCAGAGGTAGACACGCGTCGGCCCGGCGGCCCGGACGTATTTGGCCTGAAACAGCAATCGGCGGCTCACGCCTCTCACCCAGGTCACTTACGAAGTTGAAGTGCTTTCGCTCCTCCCCAGAAACCGCTCTAGATGGTATAAAAGGACGCGATGGGAGCTCGAAGCCCGGAAAGTGAGGCCTGGCCAATGAACGATTCGAAACGCACTACTCGTCGGACGTTTATCAAGAGCGCCGCGGCCGTCGCCGGAGCCGCGGTCGTCGTTGGCGTGCCCGGCTGTGCTGCCCCCGGAGCAGCCCGTCGCAAGCCACGACGTACCATCCCGGCGGTCACCCCTCCGTACCGTGAAAAGCTCCGCCTGGCGTACATCGGGACCGGCGGCATCGGTGGGTGGCACCTCGACAAGACGCGCGAGCTCGGCGTTGTCTGCCCCTGCTACTGCGACGTCGACACTCACAAGATGAAGAAGGCCGCCGAGTACTTTCCCAACGCCAAGCCCTACCAGGATTACCGTGAGATGTTCGACAAGGAGCACAAGAACTTCGACGCGGTCATGATCGGCATCCCGGATCATCATCACTATGCGGTGACGATCATCGCGATGCAGCTCGGCAAGCACGTGTATACGCAGAAGCCGCTGACGCACACGGCCTGGGAAGCGCGCCAACTGACCGAAGCCGCCTTCAAATACAAGGTGGCCACGCAGATGGGCAACCAGGGTCACGCCATGGCGGGCTGGCGCCGCGTATACGAATGGATTCACAGCGGCGCTATCGGAGACGTGACCGAAGTCCACACCTGGACCGACCGCCCAATCTGGCCGCAGGGTATGGGCCGTCCGCAAGGCGAGGATCCGGTGCCGGCCAACCTCAACTGGGACGTCTGGCTTGGTCCGGCGCCTGAGCGCCCCTACAAAGGGCCGGAACCAGGTCAGAAGAACGGGCCGTACCACGCCTTCAATTGGCGCGGCTGGTGGGATTTCGGGGCCGGCGCCCTCGGCGACATGGCCTGTCATACCATGGACTGCGTCTTCGCCGCCCTGGAGCCCGGACCCCCAACCTCGGTCGAGCCGGTCGCGGCGACACCGGTGACCGGCGAAGCGTTTCCAGAATCGGCGACCATCAAATGGGAATTCCCCAAGAGGCGCAAACGCCGCGCCTTCACCGCATACTGGTACGACGGTGGCCTGAGGCCGCAGCTCCCCGCGGAGCTGGAAGTCGGGCGCAAGCTCCCCCAGACCGGCAACCTGTTCCTGGGCACGAAGGCCTCGCTGCTGGTTGCCGGCGACTATGGTGAGCACCCGCGCATCATCCCTCATTCCAAATTCCGGGAAATCGGCTTTGCCCCGGAGATGCTCGAACGCTCGCCCGGCCACGCCAAGGAGTGGGTCATGGCGTGCAAGGGTGAAAAGCCGATCAATTATCCCAAGTCCAACTTCGCCTACGCCGGCCCGTTCACCGAAACGATCCTACTCGGCAACATCGCGCTGCGCGTCGGTCGTCGCCTCGAATGGGACGGCGAGAACATGCGGTTCACCAACGTGCCGGAAGCGAATGAGTTTGTCAGAAAAGAGTACCGCGCGGGGTGGAGGTTCTAGCCCGCCTGCCGCGCAGAAGCCGTCGCCCTTTGAACCCCAAACTCAGGAAGCCTGGACCGCCAACGCGATGCCGACCACGGCCGGAGCGCAAGCTGATCGAGCGCCTGCGCAAGGCTATCTTCACCGAAACCCGCCAGGTCGATCCACGCACGGTGATTCTTGTGTCGCTGGCCAGCGCTGCGGACTTGCTGAGGATTCCCTTCGACAAAAAGGCGCTCAAGACGCGCAAAGACCGCATCGAGCGGCTGGTCAGTGGCGAGCTCATGGGCAGGGCCACGCGAGAGGCCTTCCAAGCCGCCCAGGCCGCCGTCACGGTCGCGTGCGTCACGCCGGCCATCACGGCGGCCACGATCACACATTAGCGGGCAGGCCGCTTCCTGGGCCCCGACGGTTCGCCGGGATGGTGCACTCGCGAACCGCGGGCGAATCGACCGGCCTTTGGGAGGGGGATTGGTGATCCTCCGCGGACTGGTCCGGTCGTCTGGGTTATAGGCCGGCGGGGCACCGCTTGGCAGACAAATCGCGGGTCGAGCCTGAGATTTTCGAAACTCGAGGTGAAGTTTTCGGAATTTGGCGTAAGCTAATTAGCGGACGACGGGTCTGCCAAGGCAGCGACCGTGACCAGTTTTGCCAGTCAAGGGAGGAGTGGAGGGCGGGTCGGTAGCCTTACCGGCAACCACCGTAGTATTGTCGGATTTCCGCGAATAGCGCGGAAGCCGGCCCGAAAACCCTCACAGACTGGTTAGCTCCCACCAGCGGCTGTGGCGCGTTCTCCCTCCTGCGCCGCAGCCGCCATTTTCTTGCCGCTCACGCCGCAAGCTCAAGCGTACGGGGCGACGGGTTCCCGGTGCGCGAAGTGTCGGAGAAGCCTTCCCCTGGCCCGGCCGGTAGCCCTGCGCCCCTCCGCCGACGTGATCTCGGGGATGACGGTACGCTTGATCCTGGCTGCCGGGACTGCGGCGTTGCCGGTCCGGCGGGTGACTTGCGTCGCTGGTTGGCAGCGCGAACCCTGGCCGGTCAGGCCTCCCGGACCGCGTCCGGAGGTGGGTTGCGACCGGCGGAGGATGCCTCGCGGGCAGCAGAAGGCCCGTCAGCCGACGGCCCGCAGTCTGGATGAGGTCTCTCTTCGCCGGGCCCGTGTAGGAAGACGGGCAGGCGGAGTGCTCGCTCAGCCTGCCCGTCTTCTGGCGTGCGGCACGCTGCTGTGGGGTGCTACGCTTGACTCAGAAGTTAACGGTGCAGTCAAAATTGGACGCCAGGAGCTTGGCCTTGGTCCGCGTGATGTAAGGATTGTCGCTGATCTTGGTGACCGTCAACGGTTCGAGGGCAACCATGTTGATCTTGGGGGAGCGACCAGGATTCACAGCGTCCTCCGGAATGCGCAATAAATGCCCGCTCCAATTGCAGACGTAGGCGCCGGGCTCATTGATGGCGTCAAACGGCCAAGTGGTCCCGGCGTGCGTGGTCCCATAGCTCTCGTTGTAAGGTTGGGGTGTTTCCGTGGCCATTTGTGTTCTCCTAGAACGTTGGTTGAACTTTGCCCGAATCCATAAGCCTTTATCGACAGCGTCGCCACACGCTATTGATCTCACAGATGAGGCTCAGAAGCTGAACGGGATGGCTCCCGTTGACGAATCCACACGACTAGCCGGGGGCTGGGCGCGTCGCAGGCAAGCTTCTTTATCGGTCCTGCGCAGAATCAGCTTGAGGGAACTTCGCGAAAAATGCGGGAGCGCTTTCGGAAAGAGCGCAGCGCCCTGCGGCTTTGACGCGAACCCTGCCTGCTAACTCCTGTGAATTTCCGTTGCCCGAGAACACCCTGACAATGGAAAGCGTACGCCAATGGTACGATTTGTCAAGCAGATTCTCTCGTGGGTTGCCGGGAATCCTCTCAACCCTTGTCATTCAAGCACTAACAGAGCAAAAAAGTCTCTCGGGTCGTCCAACACCCGTCGCTGAGCGCAGCGCTTCAAGCACGCGATTCGGGCTCGTGACCAGAAAGGCGGGGTTAGAGCCTATCCCACAACTGTGGCACAGGTTTGTAACCTGTGTGTTCACCGGTTGAAAACCGGTGCCACAGGGGTTATGGGATGGGCAATTAGTCGGTACGCTCGCCGGCACCAGCGGCAACCTGGTTGTCCGCCCATAGACCAAGAGGCGCGCCGCGCGGGAAGCCCGGGGCCGGAAGCATCTTGAACCGTTTGGCAGGGGGACGTATGGCGCTGTGGGTGCAGAGCGGGTAGCGGGCACAACTCGGACAGTCACCTCGCCGCGGCGCTGTCGGTCTGCGCCGCCAACCCATGTTCAGCGATTCCGTCACGGCTCGGCCCGGGCGAAGACAGGGAGAGGCTCCTGCAGCGAGGCAACCTTGACGGCGTCCGCCAGGTCGCGCACTTGGTCGGCCTTCATCCGGCCGCAAACGGCGTAGCTGTTTGCAGTCTCATCCCACTTGTAGACGATCACGTCTTCGTGCTGGGCGGTCTCGTAATCTGCATGGATCTTGCTGCGACACAAAGAGGCGTCCGCGCTCTCCAGGCCGACCTTCTGATCCAAGGAGAAGAACGACAGAACGGCCGGCTCGGGGCCGCCCCGCCGGTAGAAGGCGTGCACCACCACCACGTCGCGAACCCCGAAGCATTGGCAGACGCCGTCGAACTCGAAGCCGTGGTCCTGCAAATCGGGAACCAACACCGGGTAGGCCACAAGTTCGGCGAGTGTGTCGTGGGCGGCCTCAATGTCGTGCAGATCGACGTCTACCTGTCGATGCGGGTGCTCAAGAGCACAACGCCGGTGGACCTGCGCGAAGCGTTCCGCGCCAAGCAGCCTGGGTTGCGCAGCCGTCGGCGCAGCCCGCCACAAAACGAACATCACCACGATCACCGCCGCGATTGCGGTGACGCCGGCGAACAATTGCAGCGGTCGGCGGCGCCGGGCCCAGCGTCTGTGGCGCAACCGTTCGCGGACGGCGTGTTCGAGTTCAATCGGTACGGCCGGCGCAGCGACGACGCGGTTCGCGCAACGTCGCAGGGCGCGCCAGCGTTCCAGCTCCGCACGGAGCTCCGCCGACCTGGCCAGATGACCCTCCAATTCCGCAGTGCGTTGGGGATCGAGCTCGCCATCGGCGTAAAGCGGCAGGGTTTCTCGAGCTTGCTGGTGATTCATTTTTTGCGGGCTCCACCTGCCAGTCGATGTTCACGGGCATACTCGTCCAGGTCCCGCAGCAACTGCTGCCGGGCTCGGTGGAGGCGACTCATCACGGTCCCGATCGGCATATCGAGGATGTCGGCAATCTCCTGATAACTGAACTCCATCGTCGCCCATAGCGACAAGACCACGCGAAACTCCGGCGCCAGCCGGTCCAGCGCGGTTTTGACCTCGGCGTCGAGGTGCTCATAATCCAAAGCCGGCGGACCGAAGAAATCGCTCGCCGACGCGTCGTCACGCACCTGCTCCAGCCGCTGTTGCTCGGTGGCTTTCGGGGCGCGTTTTTCGCGCGTCATGCGGTTGAGGAACGTGTTGTGCAGGATGCGCAGCAGCCAGGGCCGGATGCCAAATTCGCGCATCTCGAACTGGTCAAACGCCTTGCAGGCCTTCAGGTACGTTTCCTGCACCAAGTCCTCGGCCTCGTGGTCATTCCGTGTCAGTCGGATGGCAACCCGGAACACCGTATCAAGGTGCGGGACGGCCAGCTCCTCAAACGACTTCTTGCCGTCAGCTCGCATTCGGCGTCCACTCTAGTCAACCCGCAATGGTGGGAACAATTCCCGCGAATCGCCCAACACTCGGAGTTTTCACGAATTATGGGCCCGAGACTGGCCCCCTACCAGTCCCCGAGCGTAGAATCGCCGGCAAGTCGATCGGTCGCGGAGCGCCGATTCAGCTGGCCGAGCCGCAGGGAGGAAACCCATGCCTGTCCGCGCGCGACCTTCGCAAATCTGTCTGTGCGTCGTCGTCTTCGTCATGGCCCTGCCGGCGTGGGCCGTGGACGCCGAGCGCGTGACTTTCGAGACTTACGACGGGATGGTGATTTGCGCCGACTACTACGGCCCCAAGCCGAGCAAGACCGGGGCCCCCATGGTGATCCTGCTGCACATGTACCGTAGCGATCGGGCCGCCTGGCAGCCGCTGATCAAGCCGCTGCACGAGGCGGGCTTTGCCATCCTGGCGATCGACATGCGTGGGCACGGGGAATGCGCCAGCGCGGAGGCTCGCCGGCGCGTCGAGCGGCGTGACCCCGGGGTCTTCAGGGCGATGTATGACGACGTGCGGGCGGCTTACACCTGGCTTGCTGAGCAGGACGGCGTGGACCGCTCGCGATTCGCGCTGGTCGGCGCCAGCGTGGGGTGCAGCGTGGCGCTCCGCTACGCGACCCAGGATCGCAGCGTGGACGTGATCGTCTGCCTCAGCCCAGGAGCAAACTACCTCGGTCTCGATTCGAAGGCCGACATCAGCAGGATCAAGAGCCGCAAGATCTGGCTTGTCGCCGCCGACGATCCCAAGGAAAAGCAAGGCGTCGAAGCGCTGGCTCTGCTGGCCGACGACGCGGACACCGAGTTGTTTCCCGGCAACGCCCACGGGACACGGATGTTCGGCAAGGTCCCCGGCCTGGAGAAGCAGATCGCCGACTACCTGAGCAGGTATGTCGGCGGACCGACTGGCAGCACCGTGTACGGCAGCATCAACAGCAAGATCTACCACCTGCCGGGCTCGGGGTGGATCGGGCAAATCAGCCCCGCCAACCTGCGGCATTACTCTTCGCCGCAGGAAGCGGAGGCCCGCGGTCTGCGAAAGGCCCGCTCGCGGGGGCCGACCGATCGGCCCTGGAGGCGACGCGAGCCCTGAGAGCCGCTGGGAAGGTCATATAGCCTGCCCCTCGCCAGCCGCAAGCTTGAACCGAGGTTGTCGTCGGCGAGGCGCCGGACGCTACAGGGTAACCGAGGTGAACTATGGACTGGGTTGCTCCCTTGGCGGTGGTCGTCATGCTCCTGTTCCCCCCCCGTGAAGCGCCGCAGAATCCCTGGAAAGAGAAAGTTCCGGCGGCGGTCCAAGAGGCCGAGCGCACCCGCAGCGTCGCGGCGTACCGGCACGCGCTCGACGTCGCCTGGCGCGCCGACGATTGGCGCGCGAGCTGGAAGCTCGCCAGCGCCGCCCTTGAACGGTATCCCAAGGAACCGAGCCTTTCCGGCATGATCGCGCGGGCGCTGTGGCGCGCCGGGAAGATGGACGAGGCCGAACGCGTCGTCGACACAATCAGCGACCGCACACGCGACCGCGTCGCGCTGACAGCCCTGATCGAGATTCAGCTTGCGCGCGGCCGGCACGCGCGGGCCAGCGCCGCCGCACGACGACTGGAAGAGCTGGGGCCCTCCTCGGCCGTGGAGTTTTACCACGTGCTCGGCCTCCGGCTGGCGGAAGATCGGCTCGCGGGTCTGGCGCCGCTCCTGCGCGACGCGATGCAGCGGGTCGATCCCGACAACGGGTACCCTGAAATCTATCTCGAGGAAGTTCTTGATGGTCTGCCCGAGTTCTTCGCCGCGATCGGCACCGAGCCGATCAACCAGATTGCCCGCCACGGATCGGCCGCGATGCCGATGATCGTCGTAATCCGCCTGCCGTACTGCCTGGCAACGATCAACGGCCAAGGCCCCTACCGCCTGATCCTGGACACCGGCGGCAGCATCACGCTTTCGCTCGACGACGACATCGCCCGGGAACTCAACCTCAAGTCGTACGGCACGGCGACTATCCGCGGCATCTCCGGCAAACAGGATTCCGAACAGACCCTCGTCGAGGAGCTGCGAATCGGCGAGATCACCTGCCGGCGAGTCATGACGCGGACGTTCGAGTTCCCGGACATCATGACGCTGGCGGGCGACGGCATCATCGGCACGGGCATTTTCGCCCGAGCGCGTATGACGCTGGATTTCAAACGCGCCCGGCTGGTGGTGTCGCCTTCTTCTGACGAACCGGCACCCGGCCACGCCACCGCGCTGCGGATCGTCGGCGACGCCAAGCTGATCGCCCCGGTCAAGCTGCAAGACGAGTACGCCATCGCGGTGCTGGACAGCGGGGCCGACGTGGCGGCGGTGTCCCCGCAGCGCTTGAAAGAGCTGTTCCCGGACCGTCCGCTCACGAACATCCCCACCGCCGGCCTGGGCGTCGGCGAAGGCGAGGCGACCGGTATCACCTTCGCGCCCGGCGTCAAGCTCGAAACCTGGGGCCGAACGTTCGAGAACTATTCGGGCATGGGCCTCGACGCCCTCGACACACTGCTGAGCCCGATTCTCGGGATCCAAACGCAGGTGCTGCTGGGCATGCCGATCTTCCGCGAAATGAAGTCGTGGACCATAGACTACCCGCGCCGGCGGATGTGGGTGGAATGGATCGAAGATTAGCCGGCGTTAGGACCGGCGCGGGCAAATGCCGATTGCGAAAGAGGTATTCGAACCCCCATGGGTTGCCCCGCCAGATCCTGAGTGCCGGGCGTCTGCCGATTCCGCCGCTCTCGCCTGGATCTGTAACTTTCCCTGAGCACGCCGCTTGTGCC